>CAYOQX010000001.1:0-4606 GCA_964406195.1 uncultured Alkaliphilus sp.
TATTGCTCAAAGGAACTATAAACGATACGGTTTATTTGGGAAACCAATCTTTTACGGATGCATACGGCAAGGGAGTACCTCTAAAACAGGTACCCTATACATCAAAATTGATAAAACTCGGCCTGGGTTTTGATGAAGAAAAGATAGAATCTATCAGGGCGGGCGGGCTGGAGGTTTTACCGAGGCCTTCGAATTATAGCCCGTGGACCACAGACAAATATATCAAGGCTTTGTTCGGTGATTTTGAAATTTTTGATATGGTTCCTCCTGTTTTTATATTTGCCGGGGACGAAATCCTGGGATTTCCCAATTACAATTATTTAGTATCCGAATATATGCAAAACAACCGTATAAAAGTGGGATTAATAGAAACGGCGGTACAGAGACAGCATTTGGAACAGACGGCACTGGATGAACTGGCCGAAGGGCTGGAATATAACGCTGTCAGGATATTCTCCGTTTGGCCGTATATACAGGAAAGATTTAAGTTTTATAATTATGAAGGTGCGGAAGAAATCGAAAACACCTTATATAGGGCAGTGACAGAAAGAAACATAAGGTTTATATATTTTAAACCCTTTAAGGACAATAAGGTATCTTTTATAACCGATTTTGAAGAATATAAGAAAATGTTTGACCGATTTGAAAACAGAATATCGGCGCACGGTATAACAATCGGGAGGAGCAGTACCCTGCCCCCGATTCGGGTTCGCATAGCGAAACAGACATTGATGGGCTGGGGAGTTGTTGCCGCCGGTGTTTTACTTTTATCTTATTTATTTGATATGACCGATAAAACAAAGGATATTTTACTGGCACTGGGGATGCTTGTTGTACCTGCCGTGTATGTAATAATACCGTTTCTCATGGCAAAGATAATGGCACTTGTCGCTTCGATTATATTTCCTTCATTGGCAATGGTATGGGTATGCAGTGAATATAAGAAGCATTATAATAGCGATGGTCAGGAACATTCGCTGCTGAATATAATTGCAGTCGGAATAAAGGATTTGATAATAGCAACAGCTATTTCACTTCTCGGAGGGATTTTTGTTGCCGGGATATTGTCCAACACCGATTTTTTACTGGAGATAGATATATTCAGAGGTGTCAAATTCAGCCAGATAATTCCCATAATTCTATATGGGGTAATTTATATGGCCTATTTCGGATATAAGAATAAAAAGAATGCGGATGACAGGCCTTCGTTAAAGTCTGAAGACATAAAAACTTTTCTGTTGGAAGATGTAAAGGTGGTTTATGTTTTACTGTCCGCAGTATTATTAGTTGTAGGTTATATTTATATTGCCAGAACTGGACACGAGACAAATGTCCAACCGTCGACATTTGAAATGATAGCGAGAAATATGATGGAAGAAAAATTGTTGGCCAGGCCCAGAATAAAGGAATTTTTGATTGCATTTCCGGCATTGATGATGGTTGTGTACTTTGCCAAAAATAAGCATAATTTCCTTGCATTTGTTGCAGGGTTGGTAGCTGTTATGGGGCAGACTTCGATTGTAAATACATTCAGCCATTTGAGAACCCCGGTCTATTTGTCAACTGTCCGTATAGTTTATTCCTTGGGTTTCGGTATAGTTCTGGGAGCCTTATATATTGTTATAGCGGAAATTGTATTTCGAATATTTTCAAGATGGTTAGGGGGCGGGGTTGCGAAAGGGAGAAATCAATGAAAAAAATATTTATATTTGGATATTACGGGTTTCAAAATACGGGGGATGAGGCCATACTACAGGTTATAATCGATCAGATCAGGGAAAATATTCCACACGCCGAATTGACCGTATTGAGCTATAAGGCATCTGAAACCATGGAAAAATATAAAGTAAAGGCCATAAGCAGGAATAGATATACCGACCTGATAAAGGCCATAAGGGAATCCGATATAATAATCAGCGGCGGGGGGTCGGTGCTGCAGGATGCTACCAGTGTAAGATCGCTTATTTATTATCTGGCTATAATATACCTTGCAAAGAAATTGGGCAAAAAAACCATGTTCTACGGCAACGGTTTCGGGCCCATCACCAAGTCTTTTAACAGGAAGCTTGCACAGTATATTGTTAACAAGGTAGATATAATAACTGTAAGGGATTATCAGTCCAAAGAGGAAATAATGTCGCTTGGGGTAAAAAAAGATATTATTGTGACCGCCGATGTCACTTTTGCTATCGACTTGCCTACAGAAGAGATGGTCAAAGCAATTTATGAAAAAGAGGAGATAGATACTGCAAAGCCGTTAATAGGGGTGGCTGTAAGAAGATGGCATGGAGAGGCTGTATACAAGGAGGTAATAGCAGAAACCTGTGAAAAATTGGCAGACAGGGGTTACGGGGTAGTGTTTATTCCCATGCAATTTCCCGAAGACGTGATTATTTCCAGGGAAATTGCCGACTTGATGGACCAAAAACCCGAGATAATAAAATGTAAATATTCTCCAAAGGAAATAGTGGGTATAATCAGCGGTTTATATTTATTGATAGGGATGAGATTGCATTCGTTAATTTTTGCGGCCATTGCTGCCGTTCCCATGGTGGGGTTGGAGTATGATCCTAAAGTTTTGAACTTCATAAACATGACGGGCCAGGAGAGTGCCGGGAGGGTGGAGAATCTTAACATAGTTTATCTTTGGAATATGATTGATAAGGTTATAGACGAAAGGGAAAGATATAAACGTAAACTGATAAGGGTACGAAGTGAGTTGAGAGAAAAAGCCCGATTAAATATAGAAACATTAAAGCAGTTTATTGGAGAAGGTGAAAAACAATGAGGGAATTGCAGGATGTGTTAGATATTAAATTTGATGTGGTCAACGAGGATGAGGCGTTGGACAGATTAATTAAATTCTTGGACGAGGGTTCCCCATTGAAGGAGGTGTATACTCCGAATCCTGAAATTGTGATGTTGGCTCAGGAGGATAAGGAGCTGTTCGGGATATTGAACAATGCGGACCTGGTTTTGGCGGATGGAATCGGTATAATCATAGCTTCTAAATTGAAAGGTCTACGGCTGAAGCACAGAGTTACAGGAATAGATATCATGGACAGATTGTTGCAATACTGCGAAACAAGTCGAAAGTCCTTCTTTATTATCGGAGGAAAACCCGGGATTGCCGAAATGGCCTGTGAAAATATAAAATTAAAATATAAAAATATAGAGGTTGCCGGTTATCATCACGGATATTTTGATGAGGAAGATGAAACAGAAATAATAGACAAGATAAATAACTCGGAACCGGATGTTTTATTCGTATGTTTAGGTGCCCCGAAGCAGGAAAAATGGATAAATAAAAATAAAGACAGGCTGAATTGTGCTTTGGCAATGGGCGTAGGCGGAAGTGTAGACGTGTATGCAGGCGTTGTCAAGAGGGCTCCTGCAATTTTTCAAAACCTGGGTTTGGAATGGTTTTATAGGCTGTTAAAGGAACCTCGGAGGTTTAAAAGAACGCTGGTTCTTCCGAAGTTTTTAATTAAATTTATTATCGGGGGGGTGCTGTAGTTTGTGAAAGGCAGCGGTTATAGGACGCTATTCGAATACATAGAAATAACCTTTGGATCCGCCCTGACGGCGGTAGGGTTGGTACTTTTTCTTGTACCTAATATAATAGCACCCGGGGGGGTAACCGGACTGGCTATTGTGGTGCGGGAAATATTTCATATACCGGTGGATATAACCAACCTGGTTGTTAATATTCCCTTATTCGTTATAGGTTTATTCATATTGGGAAGTACATTCGGTATAAAAACGGCTTATGCAACCGTTATGCTGTCCGCCTTTATCAGATTGTTCACCATTATATTCGGGGACAGCTACACATTGACCGGAGATTTATTGTTATCCGCAATTTATGGCGGTGTGATTGCCGGAGCCGGAATAGGTTTTGTTTTCAGAGGCGGAGGAACAACCGGAGGAACAGA
Organism: uncultured Alkaliphilus sp.; assembly: GCA_964406195.1. Lineage (GTDB taxonomy): Bacteria > Bacillota > Clostridia > Peptostreptococcales > Natronincolaceae > JAAZJW01. Next base: position 3,936 of record CAYOQX010000001.1, read on the forward strand.
CCTGGCGGGGGCTATAATCAATAAATACTTTCCCGGGCTCAGCGTAGCCAAGTCCATGATGATGTTGGACCTGGCGATAGTTGTTGCGGCAGGATTTATCAGCAAAAATATAGAGATATCGCTATATTCCATTATGGCTCTGTACATATTAGTTCATATGGCGGATTTTATAGTTGAAGGGTTGAATTATTCAAAAGCATTTTATATCATCTCTAACCGTCCCGAAGAAATCGGTAAAAAGGTAAACCTGGAATTGGATAGAGGGGTTACCGTATTGAGAGGAAAGGGATTTTATACCGGGGAGCAAAAGAATGTACTTTTGTGTGTGGTAAACCGTGCTCAAGTAGCAAGGTTGAAAGATATAGTACACGAAATAGATAATAAAGCCTTTGTAATGGTTACAACGGTACATGAGGTATTAGGAGAGGGTTTCAAGCAGATAGAAGACAAACAGTAGGAGGGAAAAAATTGGACTCACAAAAACTGAAAGAAACAGCTGTCGATGTCAGGAAGGACATCATTACAATGATTGCACAGGCGGGTTCGGGCCATCCGGGGGGTTCCCTATCGGCAGCCGATATTTTAACCGTGTTGTTTTTTCATGAAATGGAGGTAGACGGCAATAACCCGCAGTGGGAGAACAGGGATAGATTTACCCTGTCCAAAGGACA
>CAYOQX010000001.1:4630-10932 GCA_964406195.1 uncultured Alkaliphilus sp.
GTTTTGGCAAGAAAGGGGTTTTTCCCAAAGGAAGAATTGTTAAAATTAAGAAAAACAGGCTCTATGCTGCAAGGGCATCCGGATATGAGGGGAACGCCCGGTGTAGACATGTCTACCGGTTCTCTGGGGCAGGGATTTTCGGCGGCCTGCGGAATGGCAATAGCCGCAAAAATAGATAAAAAGGATTATAGGGTTTACACCCTGTTGGGTGACGGGGAACTGCAGGAAGGGATTGTCTGGGAGGCCTCCATGTTGGCGGCCCACTATAAACTGGATAATTTGACTGCATTTGTGGACCATAACGGGCTGCAAATAGACGGGCCGAATAAGGATGTTATTTCCGTTGAACCTATAGCGGATAAGTTTAAGGCCTTCGGTTGGAATGTTATTGAGATAGACGGACATTGCATAGAGGATATAATTATGTCCATAGATAAAGCCAAACAGACAAAAGATGTTCCGACGGTAATTATAGCTCAAACAATAAAAGGCAAGGGGATTTCCTTTATGGAAGATCAGGTAGGATGGCACGGAAAGGCCCCCGATGAGGCACAAAAATTGCAGGCTTTAAAGGAATTGGAGGGTGAAACATATGACTAATATGATGGCTACTCGCGATGCTTATGGAGAGGCTCTGGTAGAATTGGGTAGGGAAAATGAAAACATTGTCGTGCTGGATGCGGACCTTTCACAGTCGACTAAAACATATGCTTTCGGACAGGAATTTCCCGACAGATTTATAAATGTGGGGATTGCGGAACAAAACCTTATCGGTGTTGCCGCAGGAATATCTACAACAGGTAAAATTGTTTTCGCCAGCACCTTTGCAGTATTTGCGACCGGACGCGCCTTTGAAATTATCAGAAATTCTGTAGGCTACCCGAATCTGAATGTAAAGATATGTGCAACCCATTCCGGAATTACAGTAGGCGAAGACGGTGCTTCGCATCAATCCCTGGGTGATATATCCCGCATGAGGACTATTCCCAATATGACGGTTATTGTGCCTTCCGACGGTATAGAAACAAGGGCGGTCATACATGCTATTTCGAAATTAGACGGGCCGGTATATGTCAGGCTGGGTAGGCCCGCTGTACCTGTAATCAATGACGGTGCACACTATAAATTCGAAATAGGGAAAGGTGTAACCTTAAATGAGGGCATCGATGCGACCATAATAGCAACCGGATTGATGGTCAATGAAGCGTTAAAAGCAGTCGAAAAACTGGAAGCTCGGGGGATAAAAGCAAGGGTTATCAACATGCATACCATTAAACCCATAGATAAGGAAATTATCATAAAGGCGGCCAAAGAAACCGGAGTCATAGTAACTGCGGAAGAACATAATATTATCGGCGGCCTCGGTTCGGCTGTTGCGGAGGTTATCGGGGAAAATTATCCGGTACCGTTAAAACGTGTAGGTATAAAGGATAGCTTCAGCGAATCCGGAAAACCGGAAGAACTCATGAAAAAATACGGGATAACCGATGATGATATAGTTAAGGCTGTAATTGATATAATGAAGAAAAAAGAATAATCCGCATTTTTGAATATTCACCTTCTGTGCTGAATACAAATAATTATAAGCCGGACCTGTTAAAAAAATCAGCTTATATATTATTAACGCAGCTAGGAGGGGGAGTATGGGGAAAATACCAAAACTGCCGGATATAAATTGGAAGTTATTTATTACAATGATACTAATTATTGTAATAACCGCAGGCCTTGTTAAATTTATTCCTAAATTAATACCCGAGAATGATAAAGGGGTGGGATATGTGACTTTGGACAAGGGACAGATTCCTGAAAAAATTCATAAGATACTGCCAAAGTACAAAATGCTTGAAAGGGCTTTGGCCGTCAAAGCGGATGATAAGATTTATGTAATAGTTACCCGCGGACAAAAACTGACGGCGGGATATGATGTTGATATTGAAAAACTGGAGCTTGTAGAGAAAGAAGAAGAAACAAAACTGATAGTCTATGCCATGTTCAAGGATCCGGGGCCGGATGATATTGTTACCCAGTCAATAACCCATCCGTATGCGGTTATTAAAACGGAGTTGAAAGAACTACCTAATAAAATTGATCTGGCAATAGAACAAAAAGAGTGAGGAATTTTCTTTACTCTTTTTTTATAGTAAAGGGAAGAACACCCCATCCATTAAACGGTTGGGGTCATTTATTTGTGGATACAAGGTTTTGTAATGTAAACGTAACATATTTACAGGCAGTTTAATATATAATAAAGATACGTGGGGAACCGAGAATTGTACAACAGGAGGGGTATAGATGAACAGATTTAGAAAGATTTTTATGTCTTCGGCACTGGCCTTTATGATGATAATATCCTCAACAATTATAGGCTTTGCCGATAGGGCAGTATACGAAACAATAGAAGATGAGATTATTTCCGGCGGGGTTAGATATAAAAACATTGTACGTTCCGAACAGGACGGGCGGTTGAATATAAATGTTGTTTATGTTGACCTGAAAAATGACAATGTAAAGTTGGATGTGCTGACAAGTTCAAAAGGATTGCATACTAAAGAGACCCTGTCTACAATGGTGAAAAATACGGAAAATGTTGTATCTGCCATTAATGGGGATTTTTTTTATATGTTAAATCCGGATTCACCTTTGGGAGCAATAGTTGAGGAGGGTGAGATAATAAGCACCCCTGTTACGGTTAATGACTTTGCTACATTTTTTGTTGACCACAACAGCGAGGCTTTTGTAGATTATTGGAGACATGAACATTGGAAAAATGAATTATATGCAGAGACGGACAGCGGTAAAACCATACCGATATCCACAATTAATAAATATACGGACGAATATCAGTATATAATGCTTATAGACGGAAATTGGGGGACACATTCTCCCGGATACCATACCGATTTACAGGATATGGTAGAGGTGGTTGTGGTGGATGATGTTGTAGCGGAGGTGCGGAGGAAACAGCCCTCTGTGGAAATACCTGAAAATGGATACATATTGCTGGCGGCCAAGGGAAAATCACCTTGGGCCCAATCCGACTTATTGTTTGAAAGTGTTGAGGTGGGAGACAAAATAACCGTAAACAAAAACATTCATTCAGATCTGGAAAATATAAAATTGGCACTCGGCGGAGGAACAATTTTGGTAAAGGATGGACAAGTTGCATCATTTACCCAGGATACTTCCGGCGCCCACCCGCGGACGGCGATAGGAATTACAAAGGACCGAGACGAACTTATTCTTGTAACAATAGATGGCCGGCATGCATATTATAAAGGGGTGAATGGCACCCGGTTGGCCGAGATACTGATAGAACTCGGCAGCCATGAAGCGATTATGATGGATGGCGGCGGTTCTACAACTATGATGAGAAGGGGCTTAGGTGAGTTCGAACCGGAAGTTGTAAATTATCCGTCAGGTGGTGGGGAAAGAAGAATTATCAATGGATTAGCGGTGATATCCACATTACCTGCCGACAGTCTGAAAGGTATACGGGCCGAAGCTGATGATAAGGTCGGTTCCATAGGGGAGCCCCGCAGTATAAGCGTAAAAGCGTTTGATAAAAACTACAATCCGTTAAGGGTGGAGCACTCTAAGGTCAACCTCTCCCTGGAATCGGGGAAAGGAAACTTTGACGGCATGAATTTTATTCCGACCGAATCGGGAAAAGCTATAATAAATGTTGAATATTTAGGAGCTGCCTCGAAGGTGGTTTTAGATGTTTTATCCCCGGATGTTCCCGATGAAAATAGTAAGTTTTTTGTACACAGCCGGGTTCAGCCCGAAAGCTATACATTGTTAGACAAAATTCTAACAAACAAAATCAGCAGTTTAGTAAATAACAAATATGAATTATCATTATTTACAGGAGATATAGTTTCAAGGCTGGAAGATAGAATCGAAGAACAAAAAGTTTTTGCAGGGTCCCAACAGGGCACTATGGAGCACGGCAGTAATTTGATTATACAGTTGGATAATTCAAAAGATGGTACAGGGCAGGTAGACTCTGAACAATTATGCCGATTACAGAACCTAGCCTATAATACGGACAAGAAGAATATATTTGTGCTGATGTCCGAACCCGTATTTAATGAAGACGGCTTTACGGGTAAACCCGGATCTGGTTTAACAGATGTGTTAATAGATATATCCGACAATGGAAAAGAGGTATTCGTTCTGTATGAAGGAAAAAACATTTCTATAAACGTTGATGACGGTGTGAAATATATGTCGACAGGTGTTTATAATAGCGATATTTCAAAGGATCCGCATGAAACCTTTAAGTACATAGAGTTTGATATTAATAACGGAGAAGTAACATATAGGATCAAATCTTTGTTTGAATAAGTGTTTTTTCGGTATTCCTTTACGACAATATAGAAATCCTTCTCTTAATTGTTTAGAATGGAGGTATATATCCTATAAGGATAACTTAGGGGGGATTTTATGCATAAGCAGCATCGTTTAGCAGAAGAACAGCTTACAAGTCCATGCAAAATTGAAGATTTATTATTTGAAACTACGGAAGATTTACAATTACTGGACGGAATTATTGGACAAAAAAGGGGTGCAGACGCATTAACCTTCGGCCTTAAGGTAAAGAAAAAAGGCTATAACATATATGTGGCGGGCATAGGCGGTGTTGGTAAAAGCAGTTATACCAACTCCATCACAAAGGAGTTCGCCGGAAAGTTGCCTATTCCGTACGATTGGGTATATGTATATAATTTCAAAAATAAAGATTGTCCGAAGGCCCTGTGTCTGGAACCCGGCATGGGTAAGCATTTTAAGAAAGACATAAACGGAATGATCGAAAAGTTTAAAAAGATTATTCCCGAGGCGCTTGAGCATATAGAATTCGAAACCAAAAAAAATGAAATTTTCAAGGCCTTTCACCGGGAAAGACAGGAAATAGTACAGCAATTAAATGAAAAATCGCAGGCTTTAGGGTTTGCATTTACTACTACGGACAGAGGAATTATGACCACACCGCTCAAAGAAGGCAAACCTATGAGCCAGGAAGAATACGAATCTTTGTCCAAGGATGAAATGAGCGAAATAATGGAAAAATCCAGCCAATTGAATGTAGAAACCTGGGATATGGTGAAAAAGGTCAGAATGTTAGAGGAGCAATATACCGAGGATATCAAACAATTGGAAAGGGATATTGTTTACGATACTATCGGTCATGATATAAATAGAATTTATAAGAAATATGGAAATAGAAAACCTAATATGGAATATATCAATAATCTTGAAGAAGATATTATGGAAAATATAGATTATTTTAAATCCGATGAAAAATCCCAAACCGGTCCCGGCGGAGGGGTACAATCCATATTGGGTACTGCAGTACATCAAAAACAGGATTTTTTCAACAGGTATGATGTAAATTTATTTGTTGATAACAGCGAGTTGCAAAAGGCACCGGTTATTAAAGAAACCAATCCTACATTTAATAATATATTGGGAACCATAGAATACAAAAGTTATTTGGGTATGCTTAAGACGGATTTTATGCAGATAAAGCCCGGGGCACTGCATCTGGCAAACGGCGGTTTTTTGATACTGCATATGAGTGGTTTATTGAGAAACCCGATTTCTTGGGAAGTATTGAAAAGGGCGTTAAACACGGAAAAAATCAGTATTGAAAATTTAAGCGCACAGATAGGTTATTTGACCCCTTCAACCATAAAGCCTGAAGCCATTCCATTAAATGTGAAAATCATATTGATCGGGGATTACCGTACTTACAGTGTGCTTTATAATTATGATGATGAATTCAGAAAACTCTTTAAGGTGATGGCTGATTTTGATACAAAGATGAATAGGAGTTCGGAAAATGTTTATAAAATTGCACAGTTTATAGCCACCCATTGTAAAGAGGAAGGACTGAAACATTTTGATAAATTTGCTGTTGCCAGGGTGGTGGAATATAGTTCAAGGATGGCGGGAGATCAGCGTAAGCTCAGTTCCAGGTTCAATAGAATTGTGGAAATATTGTATGAGGCGGACCAATGGGCTGAAGAAGACGGATCCGCCAAGGTCCGGGAAAAACATATCCAAAAAGCTATAGACCAAAAAATATACAGGAGTAATAAATATGAGGAAAGGCTCAAAGAAATGTTTTCGGACGGCAGTTTGTTAATCGACCTGGAGGGCAGAAAAGTAGGACAAATCAACGGATTAGCCGTTGTAAGCATGGGCGAATACAGATTTGGCAAACCAACCAGGATTACAGCCTCAACTCATAGCGGAGAATCGGGGATTATAAACATTGAAAGGGAAGCGGACCAGAGCGG
>CAYOQX010000001.1:10942-34513 GCA_964406195.1 uncultured Alkaliphilus sp.
CGGTACAATACATGATAAAGGTGTTCTCATTCTAAGCGGATATTTGGGGGAAAAATATGCAAAATTTCAACCTATGGGTTTGACAGTAAGCATCGGTTTTGAACAAAGTTATTCTTTTATAGATGGGGACAGTGCATCCAGTACCGAATTGTATGCAATTTTGTCCGGCATGTCGGAAGTGCCAATCAAGCAACATATTGCGGTAACCGGTTCCGTAAACCAAAAAGGTGAGATACAACCCATTGGCGGGGTCAATGAGAAAATTGAAGGTTTCTTTGAAATATGTAAGCTGGATGGTTTAACGGGAGAACAGGGAGTAATAATTCCAAAACAAAATATCAAAAACCTGATGCTGAAAAAAGAAGTTATAGACGCGGTTAAAAACAATGAATTTCATATTTATGCCATCAGCCATGTCGATGAAGGAATAGAAATATTGACAGACATGAAGGCAGGTACCTTGGATGAAAACGGAGAATATCCGGATAACACAATAAACGGATTGATAATGAATAAACTCAAAGAGATGGCACATACAAGAAAGAAAGACAAATTAATTAAAAAAATGAGCTATATAGCGGACGGTATAAAGAACAAAGAAGAGTAATAAAGAACAATAATTTAAAGGATAACATTTAAATGTTATCCTTTTTGCATTCAATTAATCGACTTTCGGTGATTATATATTCTACGGCTATATCATGGCTTTCGGTAGGAACCTTATCGATTAATTGCATATCAAATATCAGGGATACAGTTGTTGTTTTTTCAGGCAACTTAGGTAAAAACCTATCGTAGTAACCTGCACCGTGTCCTACACGGTAGCCCTTATTATCAAACACAACGCCGGGAACGATAACCAGATCGAGTACGGAAGGTTCCACAGGTCTGGTAGCTTCCTCCTTAGGTTCCATGACTCCAAAATTTCCTACTTTCAGATCATTTTTGATATCCTTTAATTCCGATACAATCATTTCCTTGGTTTTATGTACTGTTAACGGGATAAATACTTTTTTTCCTCTATTTGTAAGGTCATCAATCACAGGTTCCGTTAAAACCTCGTTTTCTTCATCAAGAGGAATATAAACCATAACATTGTCAGCATTTTTATAAAACTCCGTTTTTTTCAGCGTATCAAATATAGCAAGGCTCTTTTGCTTTGTTATGGATTCGGAAAATTTGATTTTTTCCTCCAGTATAGATTCCCTGAGTTTTTCTTTCAATTGGCTTCCTCCTTTATTTATTGTTTTATCTCATTATAACATTGGTTACATTATGCAGGCGGAATTTAGTAAAAAACTCCTATATACTATATATTGGCAGTAGATTTGATTGAAATGGTTAGATAATTACTGTTATAATAATGTTGTATAGACTATTTATAGTTGACTTATTAGATTGTTTAGGGTTAAGATGTGCAGGTTAGGGCATATATTTGTATGATATTTATTTTTGTAGAAGGAAAATATAGTTATGTGTCGAAGTATAAATAGATAGATAATCAGGAGATGGTGGATTTGATTGAATTACATAATATAACAAAATCATATCATAGAGGCATACAGGCACTGGTGAATGTAAGTTTTAAGATAAAGAAAGAAGAATTTGTGTTTTTAGTAGGACCGAGTGGAGCCGGAAAATCCACCTGTGTAAAACTGATTTTAAAAGAGGAGGAACCGACAAAAGGAAGTATCATTATTGACGGTCAAGATGTTACAAGGATTTCAAAACGGAAAATTCCATATCACAGGAGGAATATCGGTGTTGTATTTCAAGACTTCAGGTTACTTCCGAATAAAACAGTGTATGAAAATGTAGAATTTGCTATGCAAATTGTAGAGGCATCACCCAAAGAAATCAGAAGGCAGGTTCCAATGGTACTGGGCATGGTAGGATTAAGCGACAAGGCTTCCTCCTATCCGCACCAATTGTCCGGGGGTGAGAAACAAAGGGTTTCAATTGCAAGGGCTATTGTAAACAATCCATCCATATTGATTGCCGATGAACCGACGGGAAATTTAGATCCGGGAACGGCTTGGGGCATCATGAAGGTGTTAAAACAGGTAAACAGGAGAGGTACAACTGTTATTATGGCCACCCATGCAAGAGACATAGTAGATGTAATGCAGCAGAGGGTAATTGCTCTTGAAAAGGGAAGAGTTGTTCGTGATGAGCAAAGGGGGGCATACGAGTATGAAGATAAGGACAGTCAGATACATATTTAAACAGGGATTACAAGGGCTGTGGCGCAACAGGGCTATGAGTATAGCTTCCATAGGTATCGTAACTGCAACCCTGATAATATTGGGACTGATAATCATTTTGGTCTTAAATATTAATAACATGGCGGATTTGGCACAGATGCAATTTGATGAAATACAAGTTTATTTAGAAAATGATCTGCAAACCGAAGAAATAGATGATATAGGCAGACAGATAAGTGCTATAAAAGGAGTATCGGGGGTTATTTATGAATCCAAAGAGAAGGCCCTGGAAAAACTTAAGGAAAGTTGGGGCGAGGAAGGATATCTGTTGGACAGCTTGGAAAAAAACCCGTTGTCCAATTCATATATAATTCAAATGGATGATCTGGAATCAGCAGACGGCATTGTTGAAGGTTTAAAATCCTTAGAAGGAATAGATGAAATTAAATATTATAGGGAGATTGTGAATAAATTATTAAAGATGGTAAGATTTATCAGAACCATAGGATTAACCATTATTCTGATTTTAATTTTAGTTGCTATATTTATTATTTCGAATACCATTAAACTGACCTTAAATGCTAGAAAACAGGAAATTGGAATAATGAAAAATGTGGGAGCAACGAATTGGTTTATTAGATGGCCATTTTTGCTTGAGGGGATGCTGCTGGGTTTTATCGGAGCGGTTATATCCCTGGCAATTGTTTACTACGGTTATCAGCATATCTTTAATATTATTACCGGTAAATTTTACTTAATGTTCAGTACTTATATGATATCTGTTAATGACATGATGAACAGAGCCGTGTACATATTTACGGTACTGGGTGCAGGTGTCGGAGCTTTAGGGAGTATATTCTCACTTAGAAGGCATTTAAGGGTATAGTAAAAAATATAATGGGGGCGCAGCTGGCATGAACAAAAAATGTAGAATATGTTTGATTATTCTTGTTTTTATAATTGCTACATCACTATTTTCATTTGGAAATAATGCAACGAAATACAATAATCAGCTGAAAGAGAACAAAGACAAACAAAAAAACATTTCAGATGAATTAAAACAAGTTAAGGATAAGGAAGAAGAAGCGATTTCCAAGATCCGGACCCTTGATTCCAGGATTGATAAATCCGAAGAAGAAATAAGGGGTTTGAAGACTAAAATTTCAAAAAAAGAGTCGGAAATCAAGACGACTTTGAAAAAACTCGAAACAGCGGAAGAAAATATAGGAAATAAACAAGATATAATGGGAGACAGAATAAACATTATATACAGAAACGGGACCATAGGTTACATAGAGGTATTGCTGAATTCCAATAGTATTACCGAGTTACTGACAAATCTGGACATGGTAAAAAAAATAGTCGAACATGATGTGGATTTGTTAAAAGAACTGAAGAAACAAAGGGATATCATAGAGGAAGAAAAAATCGGTTTGGAAAATCAAAAACGTCAACTGGTCAACCTGGAATCCAGCATAGAACAGGAGCAAAAAAGCCTCCAGGCATCCCGGGGTGAACAGGAACGGCTGAAAAGAGAATTGGTCAAGGATAAGGTTGCCCTGGAAAGAATGTTGGATAGGGCGAAACAGGAAGCGGATGAACTTACAAGCAAACTCAGACGTCTTCAGTCTGAATCGGAAAATTCACAGACCAATCCTTCCTCGGGAGGCGGAAATTATATAGGAGGGGCACTGCAGTGGCCTGTCCCCGGATGTACATATGTCAGCTCACCCTTTGGAAATAGGCTCCATCCGATCTTAAAGGTTCCCAAGTTTCATACAGGTATAGATATAGGAGCATCCGCCGGAGACAGCGTAGTGGCGGCGGGCAACGGCAAAGTGGTGGTTGCCGGCAATTTGGGAGGTTACGGAAAGACCGTAATTATCGACCACGGCGGTGGAATAATGACATTGTATGCCCATAATTCAAGGCTGTTGGTTTCCAAGGGAAGTAATGTGACAAGGGGTCAGCAAGTTTCACTTGTAGGAAGTACGGGAATGTCCACAGGCCCTCATTTACATTTTGAGGTTCGGAAAAACGGACAATATGTAGATCCCATTCCGTATTTGAGAGGAAATTAGATTAATGCAAGAGTATCAAAGAATTATATCATTCTTTGATACTTTTTTAAATTTGGAACTGTGCAATAGCAGTTTTGAATTTTTTTGGCTGTTAAGGTATAATGTGCTACAATGTGCCATAGAATAAAAATACGGCGCATGGATTAATTCAAAGGGGAAGATTATATGATAAGTAAGCGAAAAGCTGTGGTGGGGGCCCTAATAATTATTATACTTACCACTGCTATAAACTTTACGGTGGGCGGTATTATAGCATCACCGCTGGGGTTAAGATATTCGGTACCGCAGAGCAGTTATAAACAGTATGAAAAGTTTTTTTCTCTTAAGGACTATTTATTAAAAAACTATTACAAGGATTTGGATGAGAATGAACTTATGGAGGGTGCCATAAAGGGTATGTTTGACAGCATAGGGGACCCATATACATCATATATGAATATTGAAGAATATAAGGATTTGATGACCAGAACACAAGGAATTTACGGGGGCATCGGGGTAATTGTAGCCCCGGGCGACGACGGTTATGTGACCGTAGTGTCCCCTATAGAAAACACACCGGGGGAGAAGGCCGGACTTATGACGGGGGATCGAATTGTTTCAGTCAATGGCGAGGTTATATTCGGCGACAAACTGGATTATGCTGTAGAACTGATGAAAGGTAAACCGGGAACGGAAATAGTGCTTTCAATTTTGAGGAAGGGCAGAGAGGAATCCTTTGATGTAAATATTACAAGGGAAGAAATTCGGTTAGAAACAGTTCGCTCCGAGGTCGTGGAAAATGATATCGGCTATATTAGAATAAGTATGTTCGATGAACGGACCTCTGAAGATTTCAGGGAACATTTACAATCATTAAAAGACAAGAATGTCAAAGGAGTTATTTTAGATTTGAGAAATAATCCCGGAGGCTTGTTGGATGAATGCGTTGAAATTGCCGATGAAATATTGGGAGAACAGGTGATTGTGCATATAAAAGACCGCAGCGGAAATAGGAAGGCGGAAAAGTCCGACAAAAGACAATTAGAAGTACCGATATCGGTTTTGGTAAATGGGGGAAGTGCAAGTGCCTCCGAGATTTTGGCAGGTGCAATTAAAGACGGCGAGAAAGGCAAAATAATAGGAACTACTACATTCGGCAAGGGGCTGGTACAACAGGTTAAACCTCTTACCGACGGAACAGGATTTAAACTTACCACTTCCGAATATCTTACTCCGAATGGGATAAGTATCAACGGGGTTGGGATAGAACCGGATATTGTAGTAGAACTGCCCGAGGAATTGGACGATGAATCTGAAATAGAACCTGGTGAGGATACTCAATTAAAGAAGGCTGTAGAAATACTCAGAAAAGAAATATAATACAGATGTGTAAAAGTACGACACCGAAAAGAAAATATAACATAGGTATGTAAAAGTGCAACATGGGAAAAAAACATAATATAGATGCATAAAAGCACAACATATGTTATTATATGTGATATATTGGAACCGGAGGCCGGATTATAATAAGGAACCCTTTAAAGGGTTCCTTCAATTTTCACTTTTTTTATTTTTCGTTTTCCGTTACCTTAGAAGAGGTACCCTTCCTGTGCTTTAGCCCGATACGGGGGTCATCAGAATGAAATAGTTGGAATCATTCGTTAATTTTAAATTATGATATAATGGTAGTGATAAATATGGAGTGGCAAGGAGATGTATGATGGAAAAATTTAAAATTGTATCTGATTATAAACCCACAGGGGATCAGCCAAAGGCTATAGAGGCCCTAGCCGAGGGGATTAATTCGGGTGCACAACATCAGGTGCTGTTAGGGGTGACAGGTTCGGGAAAAACATTTACTATGGCAAATGTGATAGAAAAGGTTCAAAGGCCTACACTTGTGATTGCCCATAACAAAACCTTGGCGGCACAGCTTTGCAGTGAATTTAAAGAATTTTTCCCCAATAATGCGGTAGAGTATTTTGTTAGCTACTACGATTATTACCAACCGGAAGCGTATGTAGTACACAGTGACACCTATATAGAAAAAGATGCATCTATAAATGATGAAATTGATAAATTGAGACACTCGGCTACCTCCGCTTTGTTGGAAAGGCGGGACGTTATTATAGTTGCGAGTGTTTCTTGTATTTACGGTCTGGGAGATCCGTCGGAATATAAAAAGCTGGTGGTTTCACTCAGGACCGGCATGGAAATAAGCAGAGAAGAGGTTTTAAGACAACTTGTAAATATACAATACGAGAGAAATGATATTAATTTTGTTCGCGGAACGTTCAGGGTGAGGGGTGATACCGTGGAAATATTTCCCGCCTCATCTACGGATAATGTCCTACGTATTGAATTTTTTGGTGATGAAATTGATCGGATTGTGGAGGTAAACAGTTTAACCGGGAAAATAATCGGGGTAAGACAGCATGCCTCTGTTTTTCCCGCATCTCATTATGCAACCAGCTCGGAGAAAATAGAAACAGCTATAAAAGCAATAGAAAAAGAATTGGGGGAAAGAATCAAAGAACTTGAGGGAAAAAACAAACTAATAGAAGCACAGAGAATCCAACAGCGTACAATGTATGATATTGAAATGTTGAGGGAATTAGGGTTCTGCCAAGGTATAGAGAACTATTCCAGGCATATAATGGGACGGGCACCGGGAAGCAGACCCTACACACTTATAGATTATTTTCCGGATGATTACTTGATCATTGTGGATGAATCCCATGTCACGCTCCCACAAATCAGAGCAATGTACGGCGGAGACCGTTCGAGGAAGGAATCCCTGGTCAATCACGGTTTCAGATTACCGTCCGCCTTCGACAACAGGCCCCTCAATTTTGAAGAATTTGAAAAATTAATAAACCAAATTTTATATGTAAGTGCCACCCCGGGACCTTATGAAATGGAGAAAAAAGAAAAACTTGTAGAGCAGGTAATAAGGCCTACGGGTTTACTGGATCCGATGATTGAGGTCAGACCTATCGAGGGACAGATTGATAACCTGATAGGGGAGATACATGAAAGGGTTGAAAAAGAACAGAGGGTGCTTATTACTACACTCACAAAGAAAATGGCTGAGGACCTGACGGACTATCTGGACGATATAGGCATTAAAGTAAAGTACTTGCATTCGGATGTGAAAACCATAGAAAGAATGGAAATAATCAGGGACCTTCGTCTGGGCGAATTTGATGTTTTGGTAGGTATAAACCTGTTAAGGGAAGGATTGGATCTGCCCGAGGTATCTCTGGTAGCTATATTGGATGCGGACAAAGAGGGATTCTTACGTTCTGAAATTTCATTAATTCAAACGGTGGGCAGGGCTGCCCGAAACGTGGAAGGTAAGGTTATTATGTATGCGGATAAAATAACCAAATCCATGAAAACGGCTATAGATGAAACGGAAAGAAGAAGAAAAATACAGGAACAGTATAATTTGGATCATGATATCGAACCGAGATCAATAGAAAAGGACATCAGAGATGTTATTGAAGCAACCAAGGTTGCGGAAGAAGAGGTCGAATACGGTGAAATATCAACCCTGGATACCTTATCTGAAGAAGAGTTTGAAAAACTGATCAGAAATCTTGAGAAAGAAATGATGCAGGCAGCGGAGGATTTGCAATTTGAAAGGGCTGCGGAACTGAGAGATAAAATTGAATCTCTAAAAAAAGAATATGTGTAAGAAAGAATAACCCGGAAAAGAGCATATACGGAAAAGAAATAACAAAAGAATAGCAGGGGAAAGAACATGTGTAGGAAAAAATAATAACCGAATAAAGAGCACGTGTGAGAAGATAAAATAATCAAAAAGAGAGCATGTATTAGGAAGAAGGAGTAATTGATGTCAAAAAATAAAATTATCATAAGAGGTGCAAAGGAACACAACTTAAAAAATATTGATATAGAAATACCGAGGAATAAACTTATAGTAATAACCGGTATTTCCGGCTCCGGAAAGTCCTCGCTAGCCCTTGACACAATATATGCGGAGGGTCAGAGGCGATATATAGAAAGTTTATCTTCATATGCAAGACAGTTTTTAGGACAGATGGAAAAACCGGATGTAGACTATATAGAAGGGCTTTCACCGGCCATTTCAATAGATCAAAAAACTACAAGCAGAAACCCGCGTTCTACTGTAGGAACGGTTACGGAAATTTATGATTATTTGAGACTGCTATTTGCCAGAATAGGTACACCCCACTGTCCCGTATGCAATGTGGAGATCAGTCAGATGGCAGTGGAGCAAATTGTAGATAAGATTATGGAATTGGAACCCGGCACACGATTGCAATTGCTGGCCCCTATTATCAGAGGAAAAAAGGGAGAACATAAAAAGGTACTTGAGGAAATAAAAAAAGAAGGTTTTGTAAGGGTTCGTATTGACGGAGAAGTAAGGGATTTATACGAGGATATTGAACTTACAAAAACAAAAAAACACAATATAGAAGTAGTTGTAGATAGAATCGTTATTAAAGAAGGAATACAGTCCAGATTGGCCGATTCTATAGAAACGGTATTAAAACTCAGTGAATCTTTGGTAATCGTGGATGTAATAGACAAAGAGGAAATACTGTTTTCTACAAAATTTGCATGCCCGGAGCATGGAATCGGAATAGAAGAACTTGCTCCCAGAATGTTTTCCTTTAACAGTCCGTTTGGGGCCTGTCCCGAATGCAACGGCATAGGGTATATGAGCAACATAGACCCTGAATTGGTAATTCCCAACAAAGAACTTACAATCAGGGAGGGAGCCGTGGCCCCTTGGAGCGGTTCCGCTTTTTTTAACGAGAATACCTATTATTTTAAAATGTTAGAGAGTATAGTGGATCAATATGATTGCGATATGGATACACCTGTAAAGGACCTTCCCGAGGAACTGATTGAAGACATATTATATGGGAAGGGCAAGAAAAAAGTGGAATTTATTTATGAGTCCAAATATAAGGGCTCACGAAACTACTCCGCCGTATTTGAGGGTGTTATTCCCAATCTTGTGAGAAGATACAAAACAACCAACTCCAAATACGTAAGGGCCAGGATTGACCGATATACGGCGGAAAACAGGTGCGAAATGTGCAAAGGTGCCAGACTTAAAGACGTAGCCTTGGCGGTTACTATTGCAGACAAAAATATTGCCGAAATAACGGAGCTTTCCATAAGTGATGCAAAACAATTTTTTGATGAACTGGAATTAGATGAAAGAAAGTTCTTTATAGCCAGGCAGATATTGAAGGAAATTAAATCCAGATTGGACTTTTTGATAGATGTCGGGTTGGATTATCTGACATTATCAAGAAACGCGGGAACCTTGGCCGGCGGGGAATCACAGCGAATCCGCCTGGCTACTCAAATAGGTTCCAGTCTAGTGGGGGTTTTATACATTCTGGATGAGCCGAGTATCGGACTCCACCAGAGGGACAATTACAGATTATTAAAAACACTGAGGCATTTATCCGATCTCGGAAATACGGTGATAGTGGTTGAACATGATGAAGGTACCATGCGTACGGCGGACCATATTATTGATATCGGGCCGGGAGCCGGTATCCATGGGGGAAACATTGTAGCTGAAGGGACTATAGAACAAATAATGAAAGTTGAACAGTCCGTCACAGGCCAATATTTAAGCGGTAAGAAATCAATTGAGATTCCCGAGGAAAGACGAAACCCGAAGGGTAACCGGCTGAAGATAATCGGTGCAAGGGAAAACAACTTAAAAGATATCGATGTCGAAATACCTTTGGGTGTTTTCACCTGCATAACGGGGGTTTCAGGATCAGGTAAAAGCACATTGATAAATGAAATATTATACAAAAAAGTTGCCCAACAATTAAATAGGGCAAGGATCAGGCCGGGTGCCCATAAGGAAATAAAGGGGATGGAACATATTGACAAAGTGGTAGAAATCAACCAAAGTCCGATAGGAAGAACACCGCGTTCCAATCCGGCCACCTATACCGGGGTGTTTGACCATATACGTGATATATTTGCACAGACTACAAAGGCAAAAATGCGGGGTTATCCTGTAGGGAGGTTCAGCTTTAATGTAAAAGGCGGAAGATGTGAAGCCTGCAAAGGTGATGGCATTATAAAAATAGAAATGCACTTCCTTCCCGATGTATATGTACCATGCGAGGTATGCAAAGGCAAAAGATACAATAGAGAAACCTTGGAAGTAAAGTATAAGGATAAAACAATAGCCGATGTTTTGCAAATGAATGTCGAAGAAGCCCTTGCCTTTTTTGAAAACATACCGAGGATACGCAGAAGATTGCAAACGCTCTATGATGTGGGTTTGGGCTATATTAAACTGGGGCAGCCCTCTACACAACTGTCCGGCGGAGAGGCCCAAAGGGTCAAATTAGCATCGGAATTGGGCAAAAGAAGCACGGGAAAAACACTATATATATTGGATGAACCTACTACCGGTCTTCATACTGCGGATATAAAAAAACTGATAGAGGTATTGCAAAGACTTGTAAGCGGAGGCAATACCGTTGTAGTTATAGAGCATAATCTGGATGTAATCAAAACAGCGGACTATATTATTGACCTTGGTCCCGAAGGCGGAAGCGGGGGCGGGGAAATTGTCGCTGCAGGTACCCCGGAAGAAATTACAGCGGTAAAACAATCCTACACAGGTAAATTTTTAGAACCCTTATTGGCGCGGCGTTTAACCTACCATACCGGGGGCTGCAGTTCGGGATAGTTGGGGGGTAGTTTGCTATAGGAGGAAAAAATGGTTGACATAGATATAAAACAAAAACTGAAGACATTGCCCGATAAGCCGGGAGTATATATGATGATGGATAAAAATCATGAAATTATATATATTGGCAAGGCAATATCCCTCAGAAACAGGGTAAGGCAATACTTTCAATCCCTTAAAGGCCATTCTCCGAGAGTCAGAGCCATGGTATCGCATATAAGTACATTCGAATATATCATTACAGACACAGAACTGGAAGCATTGATATTAGAGTGTAATCTGATAAAGGAAAACAGACCTAAATACAATGTTTTATTGAGAGATGATAAAACCTATCCTTATATAAAAATTACTTTAAATGAAAAGTACCCCAGGTTGATTAAAACCAGAAATGTTGTCAGGGACAAATCTAAATATTTTGGCCCATATACTAATATAGGTGCTTTAAATGAAACCTTGGAAATTATCAGGAGCATTTATCCTATCAGGACATGCAAAAAAAATATTGAAAGAATGATTAAAAACGGGGAGAGACCCTGTTTAAATTACCATATAGAAAGATGCACAGGTCCATGCACCGGAGAGATTGACAGAGAGGAATATATGGACATGGTACACGAAATAATTATGTTTTTGGACGGTAAAGAAGATGAACTTGTTTCTAAAATAGAGAAAAAGATGAAAAAAGCCTCCGCCAACATGGATTTTGAGAAAGCGGCCAAATACAGGGACCAGATAATAGCTATTAACAGTGTGGTGGAGAAACAAAAAATAGTTTCTACAAACGGACAAGATCAGGACATTATTGCCATGGCCCGGGGAAATAAAGACAGTTGGGTGCAGGTGTTTTTTGTTCGCAGTGGTAAGCTCGTCAAAAGGGAACATTTTTTATTAAAAAACACCAAGGATAATACAAAACAGGAGATTATTTCGTCATTTATAAAACAATTTTATAGCGACTCCACCTTTATACCTAAAGAGGTGCTGATAGAAGAACAGGTGGAAGATATCAAAATATTAGGAGAGTGGTTAAGTAACAAAAGGGGAAACAAAGTTACAGTCCGGGTTCCATTGAGGGGGGCTAAAAGACAACTATTGGAAATGGTGAAGAAAAATGCGGTCATTACTATGAAACAGAGCATGAAAATAAAAGAGCTGGAGAAAGAAAGAACGGAATATGCTTTGGAGGAACTGGCCGGGTTGTTAAATCTGGAAGCAATACCGGAACGGATAGAATGTTTTGATATTTCAAACATACAGGGTGTGGAGTCGGTCGGTTCAATGGTGGTATTCGAAAACGGGAAACCTAAAAAGGACGATTACAGAAGGTTTAAAATCAGATCGGTGGAAGGGCCTGACGATTATGCCGGTATTGAAGAGGTAATTACCAGGCGCTTTAAAAGAGGGCTACAGGAAATAAAAAATATTATTGAAGAACCTGGGGAAATATTGGAAAATAAATTTGCCGTTTTTCCGGATTTAATAATGGTGGACGGCGGGTTGGGTCAGGTTAACAGTACAAAAAAGATTTTGGGTTCCTTGAACATAGATATTCCGGTATGTGGTATAGTGAAAGATAACAAACATCGTACAGAAGGGTTAGTATATGAGGAGAGTAAAATAGATGTCGAAAAAACATCCGGTTTATTCAAATTGATAGCCGGAATCCAAAATGAAGCACATCGTTTTGCTATTAATTATCACAGGAGTTTGAGGAGAAAAGGTACGTTGCGATCTGTACTGGAAGATATACCGGGCATAGGCAAGATAAGAAGAAAGGCATTAATGACATACTTTAAAAACATTGACAAAATAAAAAATGCAACAGTGGAAGAATTGTTGGAAGTAGAAGAAATGAACAAAAGCGTGGCAAAAAATGTAGTGGAATACTTTAAAAACCAATAAATCCAAAAATTTTGTATTTTATTGGCGATGATTTGTCCTATAAATCGAATACAGCGGTAAAATACATTTACAAGAGCCTGTTAACATGGTATTATATCATTGTGAAGTTTTTAATTAGTATTAAAATATTTTTTATACCAAATATCCGGAAGTATTCAGGATTTTGTGGGCAATACTTGAATGGGGGGATTTGATGCCGGTTTTTATCTGATATTGTCGAATGTTCTAGCTTTATAAAACATCAGTGTATAGTTACAGTATACACTATTTATAGTGATAGTATACACTATAATTGATACTTTTAAACATATCGGTAGTAGATATAGCATAAATATTGTACATGCATATCTAAAAAACAGACTGCAAAGGGGACGCAATCCTCTTCTATAATGAACTACATCTATCTTGAAAGGAGTGGGGTATAAATGACTTGTTGCGGAGATAACAAGGGCTGTGTGGAAAATGGAAACATTGCAGTAAAAGATGCTGACCAATTATGTCAGATACTGAGCAAATATGAGGGACAAAAAGGGAGTCTTATTAGTATTTTGCAAGATGTTCAAGCAATTTATGAGTATCTACCAATAGAGGCATTAAATTATGTATCAGAAAAAACCGGAATCAAACTTTCTAAAATTTATGGTGTTGCTACCTTCTATACCCAATTCAGATTAGATCCCGTAGGCAAACATGTTATACTATTATGTCAAGGGACCGCTTGTCACGTTAACGGTTCAAAGGCCGTAGAAGAAGCCATCTGTGAGGAATTGGACATAGAAGAGGGCGAGACTACGGAAGACGGTTTATTTACTTTGACAAATGTAGCATGTCTAGGTTGCTGTAGTTTATCACCTGTAATGATGATAGGTGACGAAGTATACGGGAATGTAACTCCAGATGAAGTAAGGAAAATTCTTAAGGATATAAGGGCAAAGGAAGAAGAAAAAGTAGAGGGGGAGTAGTATATGAAAATCGTTGTGGGGCAAGGTAGCTGTGGTATAGCTGCTGGAGCCAGTAGAGCATATAATGCCATAGAAGAAGAAATCAAAGATAGCGGTGCAGATATAGAACTGAGTTCCACTGGATGTATTGGCATGTGCTATTTAGAACCTATAGTAGACCTTATAGACGACAACGGCAAGAAGACAACCTTTGTAGGAGTAAGCGAGGAAGACGCAAAACAAATAGTCAAGGACATAGTTGCTGACAAGGTTGAGTCAAATGAGAATATCATATCTGACGAAGACAAAGAAGCACTTGCCAAACAAGAAAGAATTTCCTTGAGAAACTGTGGAATTATTAATCCTGAGGTTCTGGATGAATATATAGAATCCGGAGGATATAAAGCTATTGAGAGATGCATCAAGGAAATGACACCCGAAGAAGTAATAGAAGAAATTAAAGTTTCAGGCCTAAGAGGTAGGGGTGGAGCAGGTTTCCCAACCTGGTTTAAGTTAGATGCAGCTCGACAATCACCCGGACTTGAGAAATATATGGTTTGTAATGCGGACGAAGGTGACCCGGGAGCATTTATGGACAGAAGTATACTTGAGGGAGACCCCCATGCATTAATTGAAGGTATGGCAATAGCAGGATATGCTGTTGGAGCTTCTGAGGGAATCATTTACGTTAGAGCTGAATATCCTTTAGCAATCAAGAGGCTGGAAATTGCTATGGCACAAGCGGAAGAAAAGGGATATTTAGGTAAAGACCTGTTCGGTGCAGGTAAATTTGACTTTAGTTTAAGAATTAAAGCCGGTGCGGGAGCGTTTGTATGCGGTGAGGAAACAGCACTTCTTGAATCATTAGAAGGCAGTAGAGGAACACCTAGACCAAAACCTCCATTCCCGGCACAAAGAGGCTATTGGGGCAAACCAACCAATATCAATAATGTTGAAACTTTTGCCAACATACCTTATATATTGGCTAACGGTGGAGAAACCTTTGCATCAATAGGAACGGAAGACAGTTCGGGAACAAAGGTATTTGCACTTGCCGGAAAAATTAAAAAGGGCGGACTTGTAGAAGCTCCTATGGGAATGACCATAAGAGAAATAATCTTCGATATAAGCGGCGGAATCGCTGACGATAAAGAATTTAAGGCGGTACAAATGGGTGGACCGTCAGGAGGATGTATACCTGCGGAATTTTTAGATACACCAATTGATTATCAATCTATCCAGGAAACAGGTGCCATCATGGGTTCCGGCGGTATGGTTGTTATGGACGAAACCACATGCATGGTAGACATGGCAAAGTTCTTCTTAGACTTTACATGTAAAGAATCCTGCGGAAAATGTGTACCGTGCCGTGAAGGTACCAAGAGAATGTTAGAAATGCTTGAAAAAATAACTGAAGGCAAAGGGCAACCGGGAGACATTGAAAGATTAGAAGAATTGGGCGAATTTATAAACTCCGCTTCTCTTTGCGGTTTAGGACAAACAGCTTCTAATCCTGTGCTTACGACAATAAAATATTTCAGAGACGAATATGAAGCACATATTAACGACAAAAAATGTCCGGCTAAACAATGCACTGCCTTATTGACATATACAATAGATGCTGACAAGTGTACCGGATGTACTCTATGTGCCAGAAATTGCCCTGCAGATGCTATTACGGGCGCGGTCAAAGAGACGCATGAAATTGATCAGGATCTATGTATTAAATGCGGTAAATGTTTCGAAGTTTGTAGATTTGATGCTGTAACAGTCGAATAATCCGTATAAATTGGACTGAAACATGGATTGCGACTTGTAACAATGGAACTATTGTATAAAATTGGGAATATTGAAACATATATTCCCGATTTTATAAAAATATGCAGCTTTAAATAAATAGGGGGGCAAAAAATGAGAAAAGTAACTCTTACGATAGATGGAAAAAAAGCAGTCGTACCTGAGAGTTATACCATACTCCAGGCCGCTAAGGAAGTTGGTATAGAAATACCGGCACTGTGTTATGATCCGGATTTGGAAATAGTAGGTTCTTGCAGACTGTGCATGGTAGAAATCGAAGGTAATCCAGGGTTGCACACCTCTTGTTCCACAACGGTAACCGACGGTATGGTAGTCTATACTGAGACG
Source organism: uncultured Alkaliphilus sp. (assembly GCA_964406195.1). Lineage (GTDB taxonomy): Bacteria > Bacillota > Clostridia > Peptostreptococcales > Natronincolaceae > JAAZJW01. The sequence continues at coordinate 26,928 of CAYOQX010000001.1, forward strand.
GAAGAAGTCGTAAAATCGAGAAAAATGGTATTACAATTGCTCTTAGATAATCATCCAAATGATTGTTTAACTTGTCAAAAAGCAGGGGAATGCTTACTGCAAGAGTATGCATACAAATATGATGTTTCCTTCAGAGAACATGACGGGGCTTATAAACCTGAATATGTAGATACTTCCAGTCCATACATTTTAAAGGACGAATCCAAATGCATACTTTGTCACAAGTGTGTTAGAATTTGTGAGCAGGTAGCCGACAGACAGGTTCTAAGCTTTGCCAACAGAGGATTTGAAACCAAGGTAGCATTTGATGCGGATATGACAATAGAAGAATCAAGCTGTGTATCCTGCAACAGATGCGTTACAATATGTCCTGTAGGTGCGCTATTAGATAAGAGACTTATGGGCAAGACCAGAGTTTGGGATAGCGACATAACAGAATTTAGATGCGAATCCTGCGAATATGGTTGTATTTTTGAAGTTCTATCTAAAAACGGAAAGAATGTAGCCGTAAGAGCAAAATCACCCACAGAGGGCAGACCTCTATGTCTGAAGGGCAGATTAACTTCCGAATTCTTGAATCTGGATAATCCTGAAATTCCATATATAAAAGAAAATGGTGAATTTATAGAAGCAAGTTGGATTGAGGCATTAGAACTTGAAGAAATAGTAGATAAGCTAGAAAAACTGGACTCCGGTGATACAGAGTAGTATCAAGCGAATGAAGAGGAGGTAGCCGATGGTAAAAATAAATATTAATGGAACAACCTATGAGGTGCCGAAAGATTTTACGGTGCTTCAGGCCTGTCAGCAGGTAGGCATCGATATACCTACATTATGCTATGATGAGAGGTTGGATGCCCATGCTGCATGCAGGTTGTGCGTGGTTGAAGTAGAAGGTATGGGGAACCTTATGACCTCATGTTCACTCCAAGTATTTGATGATATGAAAGTACAGACACACAGTCCAAAAGTAGTGAGCGCCAGGAAAAACATTCTGGACCTATTAATGTCAAATCATCCGGATGATTGTCTAACCTGTGAAAAATCCGGAGAATGTAAACTACAAGATTACTGTTATGAATACGGTGTTGAGAAAGGCAGTTTTGTAGGGGAAAAAAGAGATCTTTCCCCGGACTACAGCAATGAGTTTTATGATTATGATCGTAACAAATGCATACTTTGCGGCAGATGCGTCAGAGTTTGCGAAGAGTTGCAGTGCACACATGCATTGACCATAGATCATAGAGGATTTGGGTCTCTGGCCGACACTCCTTTCAGAATGGGACGCAAGGAATCTACTTGTGTATCTTGCGGTAACTGCGTGGCAGTGTGCCCGGTAGGAGCACTCACTCCTAAGAGGGAAAAGAAAATCAGGGCTTGGGAAACCGAAAAAGTAAAAACTACTTGCACATATTGTGGTGTTGGTTGTCAGCTGGAGCTTATAACACATGACGGAAAAGTAATAGGTTCAACGCCGTTTGAACAAGGTGAACCTAACCACGGCTTACTATGTGTAAAAGGTAGTTACGCGACTGACTTTATTAACCATGAGGACAGGTTAAAAACTCCGCTAATAAGAAGGAACGGTGTATTAGAGGAGGCATCTTGGGAAGCAGCATATGACCTTATAGTCTCAAAAATAAAAGAAACTAAGGATAAATACGGTCCTAATTCTCTGGGCGGATTTACCTCAGCGAGATGTACAAACGAGGACAACTATTTATTCCAAAAAATGTTCAGAGCAGTAATTGGAACCAACAACATAGACCATTGCGCCAGACTCTGACATTCCGCTACGGTTGCAGGACTTGCAACTACACTGGGAAGTGGAGCTATGACAAATAGCATTGCGGAAGTAGTAGATAATGATGTTATATTTGTAATCGGTACAAACACTACAGAAAATCACCCTGTTATAGGGACACAGATCAAGCGTGCAAAACAAAAAGGTGCTAAACTTATAGTAGCTGAACCCAGAAGAATAGAACTTGCAGAAGAAGCGGATGTATTCTTACAAATAAAACCCGGATCCAATATAGCACTTTTAAATGCAATGCTGAACTATATAATTGAAAATGACCTTCACGATAAGGAATATATAGAAGAAAGAACCGAAAATTTTGAAGAAGTCAAAGAAGCGGTAAAGAGCTATACACTTGAAAAAGCTGCAGAAATATGCGGTGTAGCTGAAGAAGATATTGCAAAGGCAGCCAGAATATATGCCGATTCGGAAAAAGGAGCCGCTTTATATTATGCTATGGGTATAACACAACATAGAACAGGTACCCATAATGTAATAGCTACATCTAACTTGGCACTTGCTTGCGGTAACATAGGTAGAGAGTTTACGGGAGTAAACCCGCTACGTGGACAAAACAACGTTCAGGGCGCATGTGATATGGGAGGATTACCTGCAGACTATCCCGGATATCAAAAAGTGTCCAACGAAGAAATTGCCCAGAAATTTGAAAAGGCATGGGGCATTGAAAACTTACCGAGAGAAGGCGGTCTAACTATACCGGATATGCTAGATGCAATCGAGGATGACAGTATAAGATTCCTATATGTAATGGGAGAAAACCCGATGGTATCCGATCCGGATCTAAACCATGTTAGAGAGTCTTTAGAAAATGTAGACTTCTTGGTTGTTCAGGATATTTTCTTAACTGAAACTGCTGAACTTGCAGACGTAGTTCTTCCTGCAGCTTCATTTGCAGAGAAGGACGGAACTTTTACAAATACGGAAAGAAGAGTTCAGAGAGTAAGAAAGGCCATAGAACCTGTAGGTGACTCTAAACCTGACTGGGCAATACTGATGGAGATTATGAGAAGACTGGGATATGACAAATTCTATCCGAATGCATCCAGGATAATGGATGAAATATCCGGTGTCACACCACAATACGGTGGGATATCATATAGCAGGTTAGAGAATGAAGGTTTACAATGGCCATGTCCTACTGAAGATCATCCGGGTACTAAATACCTGCATAAGGAATCTATAGCCAGAGGTAAAGGATTATTCCATCCGGTTGAGCACCTAGGAAGCGCAGAAACAAAGGATGAAGAATATCCGTTCATATTAACCACCGGAAGGATACTATATCACTACCACACCAGAAGCATGACCGGGCGAGAAGAAGGATTAAACGAAATAGCACCCAGTTCATTTATACAAATAAACAAAATTACAGCAGACAGACTAGGATTTAAGGATGGTGAAATGGTTAAGGTTTCATCAAGAAGGGGTAGCGTAAATGTAGAAGTTGAAGTTACCGATATATTAGATGAAGATGTAGTATTCATGCCATTCCATTATGCAGAAGGAGCCGCAAACTATTTAACAAATCCGGCATCAGATCCAATATGTAAAATACCGGAATACAAAGTGGCGGCAGTCAAGTTGGAAAAAGTAGGCTAAAAATTAGGCTGAAGATATAGATATATATAGGAGGGTGATAAATCACTCTCCTATAATTATTTTTTGTGAATTTTCCCTGCTGAACTATCCATGTGCGGTTGAGGTACTGCCACATATAGTTAAGATACTGTAGTGTGGGCCAATTAAAATTTTTGTTCAATAGCATTCTGTGGTATGGTAGTATGTAGATAGAAAACAATCCTGTTCAGACAATAAAATATATTCCAAGCTGGAGGCAAGTAAAGTGGCTATTATAGAAAAAATATATCTGAAAGAGAATGGTGTATGGAATCAAAAAAGGTGTATAGATTTATATACAAGCGAATTAAAAAAGGATAAAAAGGGTATAAGTTTTATTTCTTCTGAGGGAGACGCCAGACTTACAGATGACGATATTAAAGGATTTTGTCATATGAAATTTAAAGCCAACCTTGTTGTTGAGGGCATAGACATAAATAATTTAACCGAAGGAAAATTGCTGCAAATAGGGGATGCTGTTATAGAAATTACTGAAGTAGAAAAGGACTGTTTTCCCGATTGTCCTATTATAAAAAAGCTTAATACACTGTGTCTCATAAACAAACAAATATTCTTTGGCAGGATTTTAAAAAAAGGAATAATCAAAAAAGGAGATAATGTGATGTTTATGTAAACTATCTTAATTATATAAACAGATTCATATGGTTTTATTTCAGGACGATATTTACTGATTCCCGAAGTGTGTCGGTATGCATTAGCCGAAAACAGTTGTTAAAAGGGCTTTACAGCCATAAAAATTGATGATATAATAAAAAGCGTACTGGTTAAACAATACACTAATGGATACATATATACTGAAAGGGGGTCAGGACTGTGCGTAACAATTCTGAACACAACAGAGTTCAAAATCTAACAATATTGGGCCTTTTAATTGCCCTGGTGGCTGTATCGACAATGGTTATTAAAATTCCGACAATTGCCACGGAGGGTTATATTCACCTGGGTGACAGCATGATATTTTTAGCGGCGGTCATGTTCGGCAAAAGGAAGGGTGCCGCTGCAGGGGGGTTAGGCTCTGCTATGGCGGATCTGCTCCTGGGTTATACTCACTGGATACTGCCTTCGCTTATTATTAAGGGTTTAATGGGATATGGCGTAGGGGTGATTGCGGACCAGGAAAGCAGTACCTTGGTCAATCTGAGGAATGGTGCCGCATTAATACTTGGGGCCTGTTGGATGGTTCTCGGTTATTTTATAGCAGGTGGAATTATGAAAGGGAGTTTTCTGGTAGCGGCGGCGAGTGTGCCGGCCAACTTTGTCCAAGGTTTTGTGGGGGCCCTGTTATTCATACCGATAGGTGCCGCACTAAAGAAAACCGGGTACTTTGAACAACATGTGTTGAAGTAATACAAAATGAAAAATATCTGTTTAAAAGATATTATAATGAAAAGTATCTATTTAAACGATTTCGTTCTGAAAAGGTATAGGGTATTATATTCTATATCTTTTTTTGTGATTTATTGCACTATAATAACAGTTTAATTTTTTGTTAATCGGTTATATAGTTGATAGGAGAATAAAACAAAAATGAAGAGGAACCATGTATATAAATGGATATTGTTTATGCCTCTGTATTTTCTTTATCGGTAATTGTTTGAATTTAAAACAAATATACTATAAAAGTGTAGTATAATGTATAAGGCAAGGCTTAGAATAAATAAGGGGTTATTAGGTCAAAAGGAGGCAGACCTCGATATGAATGTTCAAAACAATATAGCGGTATGCGTGACGACACAAAAGACTTGTGAAAAATTAATTCAATCCGGGGTTAAAATTAAGGAACAAAAAGGTGGGGACCTTTTCATTGTTCATGTGGCACCTATGGGTTGGAATTTTTTAGGCAATTCAAGCGAAGGGGAGGCCCTAGACTATTTATTTGAAATTTCAAAATCCGTAGGAGCTGACATGACTGTTTTAAGATCATCCAAGGTTGTTGAAACTATAGCAGATTTCTGTAAGAATAATGATATCGGTGTTATTGTTTTAGGAGAATCTCCGGAGGCTTCGGGACACGGTAATATTATTTCTAAATTAGAAAAAAGATTGGGATCACAAATTGAACTAAACGTGGTTTCTACTGATTGAAACTGTGGTCTGAAACATAAATGTATATAGATTTTAGCGTAGAAATGATGGTGGGGAGAAGGTAGATGGTAGACAAACAAATTTTATATAGGAAATATTCACGGTATTTGGTAGAAAAGTATGGTGAAAAGGTATATAAACTTCCGGTAAATTTACCGATAACATGTCCAAATAGGGACGGCAAACTTGGAACAGGGGGATGCACCTTCTGTGCCGAGGGGGGAACTATATTTGAAAATCTCCCCAGTTTTGGCTCAGTGGAGCAGCAAATTAAAAATATAAAAGGGCGTATAAGGGAAAAATATAAGGCGGACAAGTATATTGCCTACTTTCAAAATTTTTCAAATACATATATGCCTTTGGACGATTTCAAAAACTATATAAAAGATGCGGTAATGGATGACATAGTGGAAATAGCTATTTCTACAAGGCCGGACTGTATAAGTAAAGAATATTTAGAATTTTTAAATAACCTGAGGGCAAAAACAGGTATAGAAATATCATTTGAATTAGGACTCCAAACTGTGAATTATCATACGCTTAAAAAAATAAACAGAGGCCATACTTTGGGGGAATTTATAGATGCCGTTCTGGCTTTAAAAAAGTACAAATTCGAAATATGTGCACATTTAATACTTAACTTACCGTGGGATGATATGGATGATGTAATTGAAAATGCAAAGGTTATAAGTGCACTTGGCATAGAACAGGCTAAACTGCATGCTTTATATATAATGGAGGATACAGTAATGGGAGAACAATATAAAGCGGGGAAAATAGATATTATCCCGGTTGCAGAGTATAAAGAAAGAGTTATCACTTTTTTGGAATATCTGTATCCTGATATTGTTATACAAAGATTGATTGGAAGGGCACCGGAAGAAAACAGCTTATTTGTTAATTGGGGCATGAGTTGGTGGAAGATACGAGATGAAATTCATGAACAGATGAAAAACGAAGGACGACACCAAGGAAAAAAGGCAAATTACTTGGGAGGAAAATCACTTAAGTAAAGTTATTTTAGGCGGAAAGAAGACAATGCGGCACAAACACCTGTGTATAAAATATTCCGGGGTGTGTATATTGTTAAAATACTCTTAGGGGGTTTTACTTATGATAAGGCTTATAGTTGGAACTGCAGGCACGGGAAAAACAAAGATGTTAACCAAATTGGCTAATGAAGATATTAAAAAAACTAAGGGACATCTGGTTTATATTGATTATCAAGACGGACGTATGTTACAGGTTGACCATAGGATCAGGTATATTAATATAGATGAATATCGGATTTCCGATGGACCGGCCTTATACGGTTTTATTTGCGGTGTAATAGCGTCCAATTATGATATAGAAACAATCTACATTGATGGTCTATATAAAATAATCAATGCCGGGTCGGATGATAATGTGAAGAATTTTTTTGAAAAGCTTGATAACATAAACTCTAAGTATGATATTAATTTTGTAATAACCATAAGTTGCGACAAAAAAGATTTGCCTGAATACCTGAAAGATTATACAGTGCTATAATGTATAAGGGCGATTGAATGTTTTGATGCGCAACCGGCTATTCCATAAGGATATCTTTTGGGGTTTTTTGTGGTATAAAAATATATATACCAATGTTGGTACATAATATATATATTAACTATAAAACTGTTTTGGTAAGGAGGATACATATTAATGAAGACGAAGGTTGGTATCAATGGTTTTGGAAGAATTGGCAAGGCGGTTCTCAGAATAGCGTTGGAGCGTGATAAAGGTGTAGATATTGTTGCGATTAACAGTACCAGCGGTCCGGAGAACCATGCACATGTTTTTAAATACGATTCATTGTATGGGAAGGTAGATGAGGAGGTCAAAGCGACGGAAGATGCGTTGCATGTGGGAGATAAAGAAATAAAATTCACCAGGTTCAGAGATCCGGCAGATATCCCATGGGGCGATATGGGAGTCGATGTAGTCATAGAGGCAACAGGATTATTTTTGACCAAGGAAGATGCTTCTAAACATATACAAGGTGGGGCAAAAAAAGTAATTC
>CAYOQX010000002.1:0-17076 GCA_964406195.1 uncultured Alkaliphilus sp.
TTTTGTAAAAGGGTATACTGATGGAATAATTCCCGATTACCAAGTGGCGGCCCTGTTGATGGCTATTTATTTTCAAAAAATGAATGAAGAAGAGACCACCAATTTGACCGAAGCTATGATGAATTCCGGAGATATAATAGAACTAACGGACATAGATGGAATTAAAGTGGATAAGCACAGTACCGGGGGGGTTGGTGATAAAACAACTATAGCACTGGCACCCATGGTTGCGGCCTGTGGTGTTCCTGTGGCTAAAATGTCGGGCAGAGGCCTGGGGCATACAGGCGGAACGTTGGATAAGCTGGAATCTATTCCCGGTTTCAGTACGGAAATGACCGAAAAAGAATTTATAACTAACGTTAATAATTTTAAAATTGCAATCATAGGCCAAACTGCTAATCTGGCACCTGCAGATAGAATAATATATGCTTTGAGGGATGTTACAGCCACAGTGGATAATACATCACTTATAGCAAGCAGTATAATGTGTAAAAAACTTGCATCCGGGGCTGATTCGATTGTGCTTGACGTTAAAACCGGCAGCGGTGCATTTATGAAAAACACAGACGATGCGTTTAAACTGGCTCAGGAAATGGTCAAAATAGGGAACAATATGAACCGGGATACTGTTGCATTGATAACAAACATGGATCAACCATTAGGATATGCTGTAGGTAACAGTCTGGAGATCAAGGAGGCGATAGAAACGCTGAAGGGATGTGGACCGTCGGATCTCCAAGAATTATGTATAATCCTTGGATCTTACATGCTTTTGTTGGCTGGAAATGTAGAAACAGTAAAAGAAGGAAAACGAAAAATAAAGAATGTTATTTCTACAGGTAGAGCATTGGAAATGTTTAAGGTTCTTGTAAGGGAACAGGGAGGAAATGTAAACTGTATAGAGGATATAAACTTACTTCCACATGCCGAACATGTATATGAATTAAAATCTGCTAAAACTGGCTATATCAATAAGATAGGGGCTAGGAAGGTAGGCTTGGCTTCGGCGGTTCTTGGCTCAGGCAGGGAAACCAAGAGTAGTATTATAGATCCATCTGTCGGAATTGTGTTAAATAAGAAAGTAGGGGATCAGGTTCAAGCAGGTGAATCATTAGCATATATTCACTATAACAACTGTAAGAAAAAAGATAATGCTATTCGAGAATTAAAATCTGCATATTTAATTGAAACAACACCCAAACCAAAATTACCATTGATATTTGGTAAAATGGACAAGAAGGGAATAAAAAGGTTATAGTAACCTCTTTATTCCTTTTTTAATTTAGTTTACTTCCTGTCGTATAACAAAATGCCTAGCTGGAAAACCTAATACCAAATACGTAACAGGGAGGATACCTAATGAAAAAAAGTTTAAACATATCTTTGTATATATTAATAATTATTTCTTTGCTTCTGCCTATCACGAATGTTTATGCGGAAGAACAACCTTTTGACATAGATGCTAAATCCGCATTGCTAATGGATGCCGGAACAGGGAAGATTTTATATGAAAAAAACATACATGAAAAGTTGGCTCCGGCCAGCATAACCAAAATTATGACAATGCTATTGGTAATGGAAGCAATTGAGGATGGCAGGACTACACTTAATGATAAAATTGTTGTCAGTGAAAGAGCATCAGGAATGGGAGGAACACAGCTTTATATAGAACCGGGGGAAGTAAGGACGGTAGAGGAACTGATGAAAGGTGTGGCTATACGTTCGGCAAATGATGCTTCAGTATCATTAGGTGAACACATAGCGGGTACTGAAGAATTGTTTGTCAAGCAGATGAATGACCGAGCTAAGGAATTAGGCATGAAAAATACAAAATTTATGAATACAAACGGTCTGGATGCGGAAGGGCATCTTACAACCGCCCATGATATAGCTTTAATGTCCAGGGAATTGATAAAATATAAGGGGGTACAGAAATGGCTCAAAACATGGATGGATACAGTAGTAGTCGGAAAGAAAAAATCGGTACAATCCCTGGTAAATACAAATAGACTTATCAGATTTTACAAGGGGGCTAATGGGATAAAGACCGGGTATACAAGTAAATCAAAACATTGTCTTTCTGCATCTGCAACCAGAGGAAACAGCACATTTATAGCGGTGGTAATGGCGGCGCCGTCATCTCCAATTCGTTTTAGCGAGGCGGCAAAACTACTGGATTACGGTTTTGCCAACTACGACACAATTAAAGTCGCTAAAAAAGACGATATTGTTGGGAATATCAAGCTTAACAAGGGTAAAAAGACCCAAATGAATGTATTTGCGAAAGATGACCTGAATGTATTGATTAAAAAAGGAAAAGATGCGGACGTTCAAAAAGAAATGATACTCCCGCCATTTGTCGATGCTCCAATATCAAAACACGATAAAATAGGTGAGATAATAGCCACCTTGGATGGCAAGGAGGTTGGGAAAACAAATATTGTATCAGGTGAAGATATATCAAAAGCCTCGGTAATAGACATATTGGGGAGGATGTTCAGTAGGATGATGGGGAAGTAGGACAAGGCATCATAATATCCCAATTATTGTTATAGTTTTGATAGAAAACTTGGAGGTTTTAAACAAGAAATTATGGTTTCCATGTGTAAAATCTGGAAAAATGGCAAGAATACTAACACTATAAATATGAAATAAAGGCAAGGGTCTTAAAGATGAGAATCTAAAGGATGAAAATCTAAAATGCTGATTTTAATAATAATAGTGTTAGGAGTTTTATTATTTGGGGTGTTATATTCAAATTTCGAAATCAGATTTAACTTTACCAGACATACTGAGGCTAGTAGCATAAGTATCGGCTTGGTAGGACCATACGGTATATTTGAACATACCAGAAAAATCCCCATTACAAATCTGACCGGGAAGGATAAAAACACCCCTGTTTCAAATGCCAATACAGAATCTGTGAACCAAGAACATAAATCGGCTGACGATGATAATCCTATATACAGTATGCATAGTATTAGAGAAATACTGGATAATTATAAAAAATTTTATGCTATATATGAACCTTATATAAACAAAATTAAAAGGAAATCGATTTCCAACAGTATATATTGGCACACGAAAATCGGTACAAATGATGCAGCTGAAACAGCTATTATGGTAGGAATAGTTTGGATTATAAAGGGATCGATTATGTCATTTATGGCCAGAGAATATAATTTTTCCGATGTGTTTATAGATGTAATACCAAATTATAATACTAATATTTTTGAAACAACTGTTGATTGTATATTCAATATCAAATTAGGCCATATTGTTAATGCAAATATAAGTATATTATTGGCGCATATAAGAGGTGGTGTAAAAAAATGAATGAACATCCGATAGAATCATTAATGAAGACTACAATGGAATATTAAAGAAATGGTAGATGTTAATACCATCATTGGGGATGCAGTTGAAACAATAGATGGAACAACAATAATCCCAATCTCCAGAGTATCATTTGGATTTGTATCAGGCGGTGGGGATTCTATATGTATAAAACAGGATAGGCAGGATGACGGCAAAACAGATGAGGACAAATTACCCTTTGCCGGCGGTGCAGGTGCAGGCGTGTCTATACAACCAATAGCATTCATGGTTGTAGGAAGTGGACAAATGAAACTGATGTCTGTGGATCAAAATGCCAATCTGGTTGATACAATAATAAGTTCTACACCTAAAATTATTAATAATTTGCAGTCCATGTTCAGCAAGGATAGCAACAATAAGAATAAAGAGGACAACAAAATTACTAATTTTGAATAAAGCGGGCGTTTCAAAGCCCCTTTTTTTATCATATTATTCAATCTGTTAAATGAAACAGTGATAAAATAGATTCTCCCTACATAATTAAAAACATGTCATTGATATTAATTTGAAAGAATTGGTTTAAAGATATATAATATTATAAAAGTCATACGAAAATGTTTTATTCAGTAATTATTTGTTAAAACACAACTTATATAAACATTATAGAACATAAAATAGTTTTTTATTGTATAAGCTGTACAGGGGGGCGGGAAAAATGGACATAAGACAGGCCATCGAAAGTATATGGCAAAATAGAAAATATACCACGGATGATCCTAAGAAAACACTCAGCCATTTGAACGAAGAGGTAGCAGAATCATTGAAGGCCTTAATGAAAGGGGACGTAGACAAGGCAAAACGTGAGCTTCAGGATGCTATGTCTTGTCTGTTTATTGCAATGAAAATCATGGACCTGGATCCTGTCGAGGCTGTTAACAATCAAATTAAACAGATGCAAAAACGAAATGAAAAAACAATGATTTTCAAAAATGATAAGGTTGAAATATATGTTAATGGTAGTTTAAAAGGTGGATGGTCAATATGGGATAAGGAGGACATAAGGGAAGCGGAAAAAATTGCTAAAGAGTTTGGTTGTGACATAAAATATAAATAATATTCTTATGTTACAAAATCATTTTTGAGGTGAGACCCATGTATAAAAAAGGAATATGTATAATGTTGGTTTGTGTTTTGAGTTTTATACCTGTTATGGTCCATGGAAATGAACACGATATACAGTTGGAAATAGCCGGACAATCTGCTATTGTTATGGACATGCAAACAGGAAGGGTTGTTTTTGAAAAGGATATACATAAAAAACTTCCCATGGCCAGCACTACTAAAATTATGACAGCATTACTAGCCATTGAAAACATTCCGCTGGATAAAAAAATAAAAATAGACCCAAGGGCTGAAAATATAGAAGGTTCCTCTATATACTTAAAAGCGAATGAAAAAATTAAAGCGGAGGATTTAATTTACGGATTAGTGTTGAGATCAGGAAATGATTCCGCAGCAGCACTTGCATACGAGATATCCGGGGCTATTGAAGATTTTGCAAAATTAATGAATAAGAGGGCGGAGGAAATAGGGGCGAAAAACACAAATTTTGCAAATCCACACGGTTTGCATGATGAAAATCATTATACGACAGCATATGATTTAGCATTGATAACCAGGGAGGCACTGAAAAATCCGGTATTTAAGGAAGTGGTAAAAACAAAATTTTGGACAGCTGAGAGAAATGGTTACAGACATTTCCTGAATAAAAATGATACCTTATATATATGTAAAGGCGGGGATGGGGTCAAAACCGGATATACAATGAAATCAGGAAGGTGTTTAGTAGCATCCGCAACTCGAGATAATATGCAATTAATTGCAGTTACATTAGACGATTATAACTGGTTTGATACAGCTAAAAAATTGCTGGATGAGCATTTTAACCTGTATAAACCATATGTTTTATTGAGAAGAGGACAGAAGGTTACCAAAATCGGGGTACCGAATGGAAAGACTAAATGGGTATTTTTAGATGCGTTTGATGATTGTGTAATTCCACTGGCCGAAAATGAAGAGGAAAAACTTTTGACAGTTGTTGATATGCCTAAAACATTGCATGCTCCAATAGAAAAAGGACAGCATGTAGGCAAGATGACTACGTATCTGGATGGAAGGATACTTAACACAACATATCTTGTTGCCGGTGAATCTATAGAAAAACAGAGTTTCAAAGAAAAAGTTAGAGACTTCTTTGGTATTGCAAAATAAATTTTTATATCATTTTAATGCATAGCTATATGTACGACAAAAAAACAATTAATACAATAAATAGGATTTATATGAAAGGGTTTCCAACTGTACAGTTGGAAACCCTTTTACTTTGATTTAAACGGAGATGTTGAAAACCAGTAACATAATGTTGTCAGTAAAATATGATAATAGTATGGCAAATTTTTTAATGATGATTAAAACTTGCAAGGTCAGGGAGTTGTAATATATAGAAGGGGGAGACCGTAATAATGGCTAAAATTGTAATTATAGGTGGGGGATGGGCGGGCTGCGCTGCGGCAATTACCGCTAAAAAAGCAGGGGGAGATGTACACCTTTTTGAAAGAACAGATATGCTTCTGGGCTTGGGTAATGTTGGGGGAATCATGAGGAACAACGGAAGATATACTGCTACAGAAGAAACCATGTTGCTTGGAGCATCCGAGTTATTCGAAATAACCGACCGATGTTCAAGACATAAAAATCTGGAATTTCCCGGCCATAAGCATTCGAGTTTATATGATGTGACAATTGTGGAACCCCGGGTCAGAAAATTAATTGAAAACATGGGAATTAAATTATATTTCCAACACAGGATTGTCGATATAATTAAAAACGGGGATAGTATAACAGCAATTAAACTTCACGATAACAGCATATTTGAGGGGGATATATTTATTGAAACTACGGGTTCCGCCGGTTCCATGGGTAATTGTAAAAAATATGGCAACGGTTGTGCAATGTGTGTACTTAGGTGTCCGTCTTTCGGACCAAGGGTAAGCCTGAGCCGGAAAGCCGGAGTAAAAGACATTTCCGGACAAAGAACAAATGGGGACATTGGTGCATTCAGCGGGGCTTGTAAACTCAACAAAGATTCATTATCCAAAGAAGTAGTTGATAAATTAAATAAAAACGGTGTTGTAATTATTGAAATTCCGGAAGAAGATATTAATATGGGGAAACTTGACATTAAAATTTGCCAGCAATATGCTTTAAGGGAGTACGCTGAAAATATAGTATTGCTTGATACAGGCCATGCTAAGCTTATGACCCCATTTTATCCTTTAGATAAACTTAGAAAACTTGAAGGTTTGGAAAATGCAAGATATGAGGATCCATATTCGGGCGGAATTGGTAATTCGGTACGCTATCTGTCTGTAGCACCGAGGGATAATAATATGAGAGTAGACGGCATAAAAAATTTATTTTGTGCAGGGGAGAAATCCGGACTTTTTGTAGGCCATACGGAGGCTATTGTAACCGGGAGCCTGGCAGGGCACAATAGTGTCAGAGCTTCTTTGGGTATTCCATTTTTGCAATTGCCGAGATTTATTGCTTCAGGAGATTTAATAGCATATGCAAATGAAAGAATTTCTGTTGTTGGGGGCCTGAAAGAAAGGTTTACATTTGCAGGGTCAGGCTATTTTGAGCGTATGAAAAAATTAAATTTATATACTACCGACATAAAGGCTATAGAAAACAAATTGGAATCTCTAAATCTGTTGAATATTTATTCAAAGAGATTAAACTAAGGATAGTGACAAAAGATGAGGTGAAATATATGAGGTTACAAAAATTTTTGGCTGCCTGCGGTGTTGCTTCAAGAAGAAGAAGTGAAAAATTAATAAGCAGCGGAAGGGTGAAGGTTAACGGGAAGACGGTTACCAGAATGGGCATTAAGGTCAATCCGAAAACCGACCGGGTTTGTGTAGATAATGAAAGTGTAGCTTTAGAGGAACGTAAGATTTATATTCTGCTGCACAAGCCCAAGGGATACATAACTACTGTGAAAGAACAATTCAATAGAAAAAAGGTTATGGATTTGGTTGATGTACCTTATAGAATATTTCCGGTCGGCCGTTTAGACTATAATACATCGGGACTACTTTTACTTACTAATGACGGTGAGCTGACATATAAGTTAACACACCCTAAATTTGAAGTTCCAAAAGTATATATAGCAAAAATCAAAGGTGTTCCCACCGGGGAAAAACTGGATAATTTTAGAAATGGTTTAAACATAAACAACTGTGTTACTGCACCTGCCAAAATAAAGGTTCTGAAAAAGATTAATTCTGATTGTTTTGTCAGAATAACCATCAGAGAAGGTAGAAATCGCCAAATTAGAAGAATGTGTAGTGCTATAGGTCACCCTGTATTAGAATTGAAGAGAGTCAAAATGGGTGAAATAGGTATTGGGAATCTGGAGGTTGGAAATTGGAGGTATTTGAATGAGGAAGAAACCGCATACCTAAAACAGTTGTAAACAATGGATATTAATTAATATAATGGATATAATTTAGAAAGGAAATTAAAATGTTGAATTCAATTGCTAAAGCGACCTCCTTTGTGCACTATGTGTTAAAAAGCAGGATTAATGAAGGTGATACAGTAATAGATGCTACTATGGGTAACGGTAATGATACATTGTTTTTAGCTGAACTCGTCGGTCCAAAAGGAAATATTTTTTCCTTTGATATACAACAATTGGCCATAGACAGAACCGGGAACAGGATAGCCAACAGTAAATTTAATGATTATAGAATAAAACTTATCAAGGACAGTCATGAAAATATAGAAAATTATGGGGTTGGCACCTTGGATGCAGCAATGTTCAATTTAGGATATCTACCTCGGGGGGATCATTCGATTACAACCGAACCGGATTCTACTATCGGAGGTATTAAATCGGTGTTGAAACTTTTAAAATCTAGGGGTATAATGTCTATAGTCATATATCATGGACATAAAGAAGGTGTGCGTGAAAAACTGCGGGTTTTGAATTTTTTAGAGGGTCTTTCAAGCAGGGATTTTGTTGTGATGGATTGCAGTTATATAAATCAGGAAAGCAATCCTCCAATAATAGTTTTTGTTGAAAAGAGATAAAGTAGTTCTAAAGGATGAAAATCGCCGGCGTTTATTTGGTATAAGAGTTGAAAAAACCTCTAGATTATTAGAGGTTTTTATTATGAAAGTACAAAATGTTTATTATAATAGATATTAATATTATAATAAGTGTGAAAACCTATATATTGAATATATATCGAACATTGTTTTTTTGTTGTTAATTGAAATATAAATCGCAAAACATAACCTGAAGGAGGGAGATTGTGCGTATTTTAATTACTAATGATGATGGTATTTTTGCTGAGGGGATATATAGACTTGCAAAACACATGCAACATCACGGAGAGGTATTGGTTGTTGCCCCTGACAGTGAACGCAGTGCTTCAGGACATGCTATTACAATGTATAGTCCGTTGATAGCGAAGAAGGTAAAGTTTTTTGATACTGAAATTGAGGCATACTCAATAAACGGAACACCGGCGGACTGTGTAAAAATGGGGATTGAAGCATTGTTTAAATCAAAACAACCCGATGTTGTTATATCAGGTATAAATGATGAACCTAATTTGGGAACCGATGTAATTTATTCAGGCACCGTATCGGCCGCGGTAGAGTCGGCTATTATGGATATTCCGTCAATTGCAGTATCAATGGGCAATTATAAAGCAAACCAGTTTGATGATGCCGCTCGGTTTACTTCATCATTGCTTGAAAAAATTATGAAAAACAACAAACTCCATAATATGGTAGTTAATGTCAACTATCCGGATAAACCCAAGGATGAAATTAAAGGTGTAAAAGTAACTACTCTGGGAATAAGAAAATATGACAATGCTTTTATTGAGAGAAAGGACCCCTGGGGCAATGTTTATTATTGGATGTCGGGTACGGTTAGGGAAATGGAACAGGATCCCGACAGCGATATTATGGCCATAAATGAAAATTATGTTTCTGTTACACCGATACATTTTGATCTTACTAATTTTAAACATTTTGATGAATTGAAAAAGTGGGATATTTGTATATAAAATCGCATAGGCCATAGTGTTAATTATCAACACTGATTGGTGCAGTGTTCTATTGAAAACATATGATTATAGCCCGGAGAGTAAAATAAAGAAATAGGATGATTAACTATTATGAATGAGAATAAGAATGATTTGATAGATCAGATACAAAAAAGGTTCTCCAGCTTGAGCAAAGGCCAAAAATTAATTGCCCAATATATTATCGAAAATTATGATAAGGCGGCCTTTATAACGGCATCAAAACTTGCTGACAGGGTCGGGGTCAGCGAATCCACAGTTGTCAGATTTGCTGATGCTTTGGGGTTTGACGGTTATCCACAACTTCAGAAGAACCTGAAAGAAATTGTAAAAACAAAATTGACTACAGTTCAGCGTGTAGAAATGGTGAACGGATATTCTGATGCGGATTCGGTGCTGAAAAAGGTGCTAAGGGCCGATATGAATAATATCAGGGCCACATTGGAAAAAGTAGATCCTGATGCATTTCAAAAAGCGGTAGATAAAATATGTGGGGCTGATAAAAAATATATAGTTGGACTGAGGAGCTCAATGGCCCTTGCCGATTATTTTGGTTTTTATTTAAATCTGGTTTTGGATAATGTTAAAATAGTTCATCACGGTGTCAGCAATATATTTGAACAAATGTTCAGGGTGTCTGATTCGGATGTAGTAATAGGTATAGGATTTCCCAGATATTCTGTGCAAACGGTGGATGCGCTATCATATGCGAAGGAACACGGGGTAACGATTATAGGTATTACAGATAGCCTCTCATCCCCAATAGCAAGACTGTCGGATCATACCCTAATAGCCAAAGGCAATATGATATCATTTGTTGATTCATTAGTAGCCCCCCTCAGTTTAATAAATGCTCTGATAATAGCTATAGGAATGCATAGGAAAGAAGAGATAACCGAGCATTTCGATACACTGGAGGAAATTTGGAGAAAATATAATGTTTATCAAAAAAGAAATCAGGGTTAGCAATTAGCAGGATTAATAATTAAAGGGTGGATTTAAATGAAAAGGTTATATTTAGCCAGGCACGGACAGACATTATGGAATCTGGAGGGGAGGACCCAGGGGAGTAAGGATTCTGCTTTAACCCCTCTCGGTATAGAACAAGCAAAGAAACTGGGGGAATACTTCAGAAATATTGAATTAGACATGATTTATTGCAGTCCCCTGGAAAGGGCATACTTAACGGCTCAGGTTATTGCAGATGCAAAACATTTAGATTGTAAACCGGACAACCGGCTGGTTGAAATGGATTTTGGAAAATGGGAAGGATTAACCCGTGCGGAAATTCAAGAAAATTATCCTGATGAATTCAAAACCTGGCTGGAAATGCCCCATCTCGCGGAGATGCCGGAAGGCGAAACCCCTAGGGCCGCACAAAAACGTATGATCGAATTTATTAACAGTAAAATCATGAATTCAAGTAAAAATACAATTTTAGTAGTCAGCCACGGTATAGTGATTCGTCTGCTTTTGTTAGATATCCTTTGTATGAACCTTAAGGATTTTTATAAATTAAATCAAAGAAATTGTTCTGTTAATTTAATAGAATTCAGGCATTACGGACCTGTTTTAATTAAATATAATGATACCTGTCATATGAATACAACCATATAAAAAAACACTTTAATTGCAATAAAAATATAGTTATGCTTGAGAGATGTTAAAAATTGATATATAATTTTCCTTAGAAGCATAAAGAGAAGGATATATACTATTATTGTTTGGGATAACCACCTGGGCTGGTGGTTTAATCTATTCTAAGGAGGCATAAGACACATGTCACACATTCAAATTGCAATAGATGGACCTGCCGGTTCGGGTAAGAGTACGATTGCTAAAAAGGTTGCTGAATATTTAAACATAACCTATATAGACACAGGTGCTATGTACAGGGCCCTTACTTATAAGGTTCTGACAAACAATATAAATATTCGGGATGAAGATGCAATAATTAAATTAGCCCGGGAAAGTGATATCAGGTTCTTCCAAGGCGATATCTATCTGGATGATAATATAGTTAACGAGGAAATCAGACTTCCCGAGGTGAGCAAAAACGTCTCTCATGTTGCCAAAATTCCACAGGTAAGAAAAATTTTGGTCGGTGCACAAAAAGAAATAGCTTCAAATCAAGGTGTTGTGATGGATGGAAGAGACATAGGGACCCATGTACTTAATAATGCGGATTTAAAGGTTTTCCTGACTGCAACCGTCGAACAGAGGAGTTGTAGAAGATATACAGAACTTATGAACAGAGGATTTGATATAGATTTTAATGATGTGAAAAAGGATATAATAAATAGGGATAAAATTGATAAAGAGAGAGAATTTGCACCCCTGGCTAAAGCGAAAGATGCCATTGTCATTGATACAACAAATTTGTCCATAGAAGATGTTGTGGGAAAAGTAATCTCAGCGCTGGGAGGGGGACGGTAGAATGTTTTATAAAATTGTAAGGGGCCTTATTAGGTTTTTGCTCTCCCTGATCTACAGGATAGAAATTGAAGGAATGGAGCATATTCCAAAAGAAGGCAGGGGGATAATAGCTCTCAATCATTTTAGTTTAATGGATCCTGTATTAATAGGTGTTACCATGCCCAGAAAAATTAACTATATGGCAAAAGCAAATTTATTTTCCAATAAGCTTTTTGCATTGGTTCTAAATAAATTGGGAGCATTCCCGGTAAAAAGAGGCGGTGCTGATATAGGAGCGATTAAAGTAGCATTGAGAACCCTGAACCGCGGGGAAATTTTTGGTATATTTCCCGAAGGAACTAGAAGTAGAAAGGGCGAGGTTTTGGAAGCAAAACCCGGTTTAGCCATGATTGCAATCAGGACACAAAGTCCTATTATACCGGCAGCTATTGTGGGAAGCTACAGACCTTTTAGTAAGGTAAGGATAATAATAGGTGAGCCTGTAGAATTATCCGATTATTACGGTGAGAAAATTTCTACCGAAAAGTACCAGGAATTGAGTCAAAATGTGTTAGATATAATCAGAAAATTGATGATTTAGATAAATATGGATATGTTTATAATAAATAATGGAGAATTTTCGTGTTTTATGTAGAATTATTGTGGAGTTGGTTATATAATCAAACATATGGGAGGGTATAGATGGAAATTATTGTAGCGGACTATTCAGGGTTTTGTTTTGGGGTAGAAAGGGCTATAAGAATTACATTTGACAAATTAAATGATGACACAGATGATAAAAACATTTATACCTTGGGACCTCTCATTCATAACCAACAGGTTGTAAATAAATTGGAAAACACCGGAGTAAGGGCAATCAGTGATTTAGACAATCTTGAGGATAACAGTGTTGTAATTATTCGATCCCATGGGGTCCCTAAAAAGATATATGATTTAGCTGACGAAAAAAACATTGAGATAGTAGATGCAACATGTCCTTTTGTTAGAAAAATTCAAAACATAGTTAAGAAATATAATGCGAAGGGGTATACTATTGTTATTATAGGAGATTTGAATCATCCGGAGGTAATAGGAATTAATGGATGGTGTAACAACCGAGCACATATTGTTAAAACAAAAGATGATGTTGAAAAAATTCCATTTGCACAGAAATTATGCGTTGTTGTACAAACAACAATGCCAACGGATCTATACCGCGAGCTTAGTGATATAATTGGGGAAAAAGGGGAACGGATTATAAAATTTAATACAATTTGTTCTGCCACTGTGAATAGACAAAAATCCGCCAAGGACTTGGCAAAAAATGTTGATGCGATTGTGGTGATAGGTGGCTATCACAGCTCTAACACTCAAAAACTTGTGGATATTTGTAAAAATGAGAAACCGGATGCAACCTTTCATATAGAAACCGCAGATGAATTACCAATTAATGTGTTGAAAGATTATAATAAAATTGGTATCACGGCGGGGGCTTCTACACCCAAATGGGCTATTGATGAGGTAGTTGAGGAATTGAGCAATCTACCCATTAACTAGACATACGGTGGGTTAATCAATGTTAATTAATAGTCATTATATTAAATATTAAACTTAATTTTAGGAGGTTTTAGGAATGAATGACGATATGCAAGACCTAATGGAAGAGATAGAAAAGACAATGGTGAGGTTAAGAAGGGGTGAAATTGTTACGGGTGAAATCATAAGCGTTGCTGATGATGAAATCACAGTAAACTTAGGATATAAATCAGACGGAATAATCCCAAAACACGAAATTTCAGACGACATAACAGTAAACCCTCATGATATTGCCGAGGATGGAGATGAAATCGAGGTTTATGTATTGAGCCTGGATGATGGAGAAGGTAATGTCTTATTATCAAAAAAGAGGGTAGATATAGTAAAGGCTTGGGATTATCTAGAGGAAGTAGAGGAAGAAGGATCATTAATTGAAGCAAACGTAGTCGAAACCGTAAAAGGCGGAGTAATAGCTATAATTCGCGGGATTAGATGCTTTATACCGGCGAGCCATCTGTCAGATCGTTATGTTGATGATTTAAGCGTTTTTGAAGGTCAGACACTTGATACAAGGATAATTGAGATAGACAGGCACAAAAACAAAGTGATTTTATCCAGGAAAGTTGTACTAGAGGAAGAAAGCAAGCTTAAGAAAGAAGAATTGTTTTCCGAATTAGAAATAGGCGGCCGCATAGAAGGAGAAGTAAGGCACATTACAAACTTCGGTGCATTTGTAGACATAGGCGGTGTTGACGGTCTTATTCATATATCGGAACTGTCTTGGGGACGAGTAGAGCATCCGACAGAGGTTGTAAATGTAGGGGACACAGTAGAAGTAGAGGTTCTGAATTTTGATGAAGAGAGAGGCAGAATATCCTTAGGGTTAAAACAAACACAACCTCATCCTTGGGAAACAGCAGAGCAAAAGTATCCTGTAGGTGATATAGTTGAGGGTAAAGTTGTTAGATTGGTGGATTTTGGTGCTTTTGTTGAACTGGAATTAGGATTAGACGGGTTGGTACATATCTCCGAAATTAGCAAGGAGCATGTTTTAAAACCGTCGGATGAACTTTATGTAGGACAAAAAGTAAATGTAAAGGTTTTAGATATAAAGCCGGATGATAGACGTATTAGTCTGAGCATTGCAGCCGCTGATGCAGAGATGGAAGAAAGGCAGCAAACGGAAGAAGAACATGTTGAAATAGAAGATGAGGAAATAGAAGAGGGTTATGCTGAGGTAGAGGAAGAACAGACAGAAGAAGTGGACATTGAAATAGGGGAAGCAGAAACAAAGGTTGAGACAGAAGATGAATATATAGAAGCAGAAGATGAACGGATAGGGATGGAAGAGGAGCAAGAAGAAGAGCATACTGAAACGGACGAAGAGCATACAGAAGAAAATCCTGAAGAAGACGAAGAGCAAGAAGAACAATTAGAGATAGAAGAACAAACAGAATATGAAGGTGAAATGACAACAGTTGAAGATGAAGACAACAAAAAATAAAGAGTTAAAGACTCTTTATTTTTTATCATAATAATATATTTTGAAGGCAGATAATATACTTTATATTCCTCAGTAGTATAATATATTTTGGTACCAATATGATTTTGGTACCAATATAATATACTCCGGTGTTATTTAAATATCTGTTTCTATTATCGGTTGTCGGATGTTTAATCCAGATTGGTTAGTTAAACCGTGGTATTTGGGTAGCTTTTAAGGGCTAATTTTAAAATTTCCATTGACTTGGTCAAATCATCCGTATTCAACACATAGGCGATTCGAATCTCATCTTTACCCAAACCGGGTGTTGCATAAAAATCTTCGGCGGGAGCTAACATTACAGTTGCACCATCTACATCGAATTCGCTTAACAACCAGATAACAAATTTTTCCGCATCATCTATGGGAAGTTTGGCTATTATATAAAATGCACCATTGGGTTTTCTGCATAACACACCCGGCATAGATTGCAATGCTTCATACACAATTTCTCTACGTTTATCATATTCACGATTAATGGCTTCGAAATATGTATCAGGCGTTGTCCTGTACATTTCAATAGCTCCTATTTGTTCGAGTGTCGGTACACTGAGTCTGCCTTGGCATAACTTAAGTATTTGTTCCATCAGTTTCTTATTTTTGCTCGCAATCGAACCAATCCTGGCTCCACAGGCACTATAACGTTTAGATATACTGTCTACTATAATTACCCTGTCCTCAACTTCTTTTATTGTTGCGAAACTCATGAACTTAGACCCATCATATACAAATTCTCTGTATACCTCATCGGCTATAATAAATAAATTGTGTTTTTTTGCCAATTCCGCTATCATATGAATTTCATCTTTTGTATAAACTACCCCTGTAGGATTACCTGGGTGGGATAATAAAATAGCCTTTGTTTTGGCGGTGATTATTTTTTCTATGGTTTCTTTGCACGGTAGATGAAATCCATCCTCCGTTTTACAAGTAATAGGTAAAATATTTACACTTGCGGCGGTGCAAAATCCATTGTAATTTGTATAGAAAGGTTCCGGTATTAGTATTTCATCATCCGGATCCATTGTAGCCATAATAGAAAACAGAATTGCTTCAGACCCACCGTTAGTAATTAAAATTTCATCATTTTTAAAATCTATACCGTGTTTTGCGTAATAGGAACTTATACAATTAATTAGTTCCGTTGAACCCCTTGACAAAGAATAAGCTAGAATTTTTTCGTCAAATTTTTTTATGGAATCTATGAAAGAAGCCGGAGTTTCAATATCGGGTTGCCCAATGTTCAGATGGTATATTTTTTTACCCCGCATTTTTGCCGCATCTGCGTATGGTACCAATTTTCTGATCGGCGATTCCTGCATCGACATAATTCGTTTTGATAAAAGCACTGTTATTTACCCCCTATATAACAATTTTACAGTTAATCTATTATACCATAATAGGATAAAGTGCCAAGTGGTAATATATAATTTTCGGCAAATGACATTTTTCTATGAAAATGACGATGGTATAAAACATTTATATTTCGTATAATGAAAAAAATGAAGGTTTTATAGTTTATAATATTATATTATATAGGATACTATACACAATTAGGTATTTAGGAGGATATATATAAATGATTAAAGAAAAACAAATTTCTGTCTCACCGGAAGAAATAGAAAAACAACAAAAAATTATTGAAAATTTCAGGATACGTAATAATGACAAAGATAAAAGATATATTATTATTACCTATGGTTGTCAAATGAATGAACATGATTCGGAAGTTTTGTCCGGGATGCTCGAAAATATGGGCTTTGTAAGTACGGACAATAGGGAAGAGGCAAACCTGATTATATATAATACTTGTTGTGTGAGAAAAAATGCGGAATTAAAAGTTTATGGGAATCTGGGAGCATTAAAAAATTTAAAACGCAAAAAAGATGATTTGGTTATAGCTGTGTGCGGTTGTATGATGCAACAACCACATTCGGTAAAAGAAATAAAACAAAAATATAACCATGTAGACCTGGTTTTCGGTACGCATAATTTATTCAGATTTCCTGAATTATTGTTGGAATCCATGAAAACAAAAAATATGTTTGTAGAAGTGTGGGAACACGAGGGTGATGTAGTAGAAGGTTTTCCGGCCAGTCG
>CAYOQX010000002.1:17086-33770 GCA_964406195.1 uncultured Alkaliphilus sp.
TATAAATTAAAGGCGTTTGTTAATATTATGTATGGGTGCAACAATTTCTGTACATACTGTATTGTTCCTTATACGAGAGGCAGGGAAAGAAGCAGGGAGATGGAGGATATAGTAGATGAGGTAGCCGGACTTGCCGAAAATGGTACAAAAGAAATCATGCTTCTCGGCCAAAATGTAAACTCGTATGGCAAAACACTGAATAGAGAGATTGACTTTGCGGATTTATTGAGAGAACTGAATAAGATTTCGGGAATAGAAAGAATTAGATTTATGACATCACACCCTAAAGATTTGTCTGACAGATTGATTGACGCCATGGCGGAATGTGATAAGGTTTGTGAACATTTGCATTTGCCATTTCAATCAGGCAGCAACCATATTTTGGATGTTATGAATAGAAAATATACCAAGGAAGGGTATCTGCTCTTGATTGAAAAATTAAAGGATAAGGTACCGAATATCAGGCTGACGACTGATATTATAGTTGGATTTCCGGGGGAGACAGAGGAGGACTTTCAAGATACACTTGATGTAGTGAAAAAAGTGAGGTATGATTCCGCATTTACGTTTCTGTATTCTATCCGTGAAGGGACACCTGCAGCGGAAATGAAGGACCAAATAGACAGGGAAACAAAACAGAATAGGTTCAATCGGTTATTGGATACGGTAAATAAAATCAGTGAAGAAAACAATCAGGATTATCTTGATAAAATTGTGGAAGTGTTGGTTGAAGGACCGAGCAAAACAAACCCTGATAGATTGATGGGTAGAACAAGGGGAAATAAATTGGTTAATTTCGACGGATTTGCGAATCTGATTGGGAGACTGGTACAAATCCGGATTACAGAGGCTAAAACCTTTTCTTTGGATGGGAAGATTGTAAAGTAGGCAGGGCTTAAAATAAACCTGCAAACCCGATATAATCCCGATATAATTATGTACAGGCTTATAAAAATAACAGGGAGGAATGAACTTGAGCAAATTGACTCCTATGATGCAACAATATACAAAATTAAAAGAAAAATACAGTGACTGTTTAATGTTTTTTAGATTAGGGGATTTCTACGAACTGTTTTTTGAAGATGCTGAAACAGCTTCAAGAGAACTGGAAATAACCCTAACCGCCAGGGGTAAGGCAGATAAGGTTCCCATGTGTGGGGTTCCGCATCACGCTGCAGATACCTATATAGATAGATTAATCTCAAGAGGATATAAGGTTGCAATATGTGAACAAATTGAGGACCCTTCCGAGGCTGAAGGAATTGTAAAAAGAGATGTCGTAAGGGTTGTTACTCCGGGAACATTGATCGGTACCAATTTACTTGAAGATAACAAAAACAACTATCTGGTTTCGCTATATGTTTCCGCCGACGGATGTGGAATAACCTGTGCCGATATTTCTACAGGGGAATTTCTTTGCACTCAAATTATAGGATGTGAAGGAAAAGGCAAAATAACAGATGAAATTGCCAGAATAGGACCTGCTGAAATAATATATTTTGTGGATGAAAAATCAAATTATGATAATCTCATAGAAAATATCAGTAAAAGATTTGATGTATATATCTCGGAGTATGACTCATGGGCATTTGAAAAAGGCTATTCAATTAATCAAATAAAAGAACAGTTTGGTGTAATATCTATAGAAGGTTTGGGTTTTGATCCTAATCATATTGGCATCCAATCTACAGGGGCTTTGCTTCATTATCTAAAGGCAACACAAAAAAGGGCTCTGACACATATAAATAAAATCAACATATATGATTTAGATAAAAAAATGATATTGGATGCACCCACCCGACGCAATTTGGAACTGACTGAAACAATCAGGGAAAAAAGCAGGAAAGGTTCACTGTTGTGGATTATAGATGAAACCCTGACCGCTATGGGCGGAAGAAAAATCAAACGCTGGGTAGAAGAACCTCTGTTGGATATCAAACATATTAATCGGCGGTTGCGTGCAGTTGAGATATTAAAACATGATATTTTGTTGAGGAGGGAATTAGAGGAAAATCTGAAACAGATTTATGATTTGGAAAGGCTTGCCGGTAAAATTGCCTTCGGTTCTGCTAATCCCAGGGACCTGGTAGCATTGAAGAGGTCTATATCATTTTTACCGGTTATAAAACAACTGCTTGCCAATCAGAGTGCTGATTTGTTGGTTGAAATTTTAAACAATATAGATCCATTGGAGGATATTCAAAGTCTTATTGAAATATCTATACAGGAGGAACCTTCAATAACCCTGAAGGATGGTAGAATCATTAAGGAAGGGTATAATACAGAACTGGACGAGCTCCGGAAAATAGCCAATGAGGGCAAACATTGGATTGCAATGTTGGAACAGGAGGAAAGGGATAAAACAGGAATAAGGTCTTTGAAAGTAGGCTATAATAAAACATTTGGTTATTATATTGAGGTTTCGAAACCTAATTTACATTTGGTACCTAAACACTATATGAGAAAACAAACATTGGTTAATAGTGAAAGATATTTTATTGCAGAACTTAAAGAAATGGAAACAAAAATATTAGGGGCGGAAGAAAAAGTTGTAGAAATTGAGTATGAACTGTTCGTTCAGGTTCGAGATATGATTTCAAAAGAAGTAAAGCGTATACAACAAACCGCAGGTGCAGTAGCCAAATTGGACGTTCTATATTCATTTGCTAAAATAGCTGAAGAGAATAACTATGTTAAACCGGCTGTTAACAAAGATGAAATTATAGAGATTGAGGATGGCAGACACCCGGTGATTGAAAAGGTATTGAGAGATAAAATGTTCGTTCCCAATAATACCTATATTGACACCAAAGACGAACAATTGTTAATTATTACCGGGCCCAATATGGCCGGCAAATCGACATATATGCGGCAGGTAGCATTGATTGTTTTGATGGCACAAATAGGTTCCTTTGTTCCCGCACACAGTGCTACTATTGGTATAGTTGATAGGATTTTTACAAGAATTGGTGCAAGTGATGATTTATCCCGAGGTCAAAGCACATTTATGGTGGAAATGAGCGAGATGGCCGGTATAGTTAATCTGGCTACTGAAAGAAGTCTGCTGATAATAGATGAAATAGGCAGGGGGACCAGTACCTTTGATGGCTTGAGTATTGCATGGTCCGTTATAGAATATATATGTAATTCGCTTAATTGCAGGACACTTTTTTCAACCCATTACCATGAGCTGACCCAACTATCCAAGGTTCATAGAAAAATTAAAAATTATAAGATATCAATAAAAGAGGAAAAGGATGATATTATTTTTCTGTATAGACTTCTTGAAGGCAGTACGGATAGAAGTTATGGTATCCAGGTAGCCAAGTTGGCCGGGTTACCACTTGATATTATAAATCGTGCCAATGATATATTAATGGGTCTCGAAAGAAAAAATAGTGATAAAGGTACAGGTCCGGACAATATTTTAATAGAATCCGAAATTGCTCCGGTCGATGAGATAGAAAAATCCGAATTCGACAATAAGAACCCCGGGTCTGAAGATAATAGTATAGCAAATTCTCAATCTGAAAACTTGGTCGATACGGAAATAATGAGGGATTTAAAAAATATAGATTTATTGAAAACAACGCCTATAGATGCACTCAATATATTATATGAATTTCAGAAGAAAGCTACACGAATTTTAAAAAAGGAGGCTGTCGATGAGTAAGGAAGTTAAAATACTGGATGATTTAACGATAGGTAAGATAGCAGCCGGTGAGGTAATAAAGGCCCCATATTCGGTAGTGAAGGAACTTATTGAAAACTCCATAGATGCGGGTGCTTCTGCAATAACATTGGGGATAAAAGAAGGTGGCAAAAAATATATTCGTGTAACTGATAATGGAATAGGTATAAAAGAAAAATATGTAGAACAGGTATTTATGCGACACAGCACATCGAAAATAAAAAATATAAGTGACTTAGATAGTATCAATTCCCTGGGTTTCAGAGGTGAGGCCTTGGCCAGTATTGCGGCAGTATCTCAAATAGAAATGATTACGCGAACAAAGGATCAAAAACATGGGATATTAGTTAGAAACATAGGAGGAAGAATTGAAACTATAAGGAAAACAGGTTGTCCGGTCGGAACCACTATAATAGTCAGAAACCTATTTTTTAATACACCGGCCAGACTAAAATTTATGAAATCAAATTCTGTTGAGACTACCCGGATCAGTAAAATTATTACCCGGCTAGCACTGAGTGACCCTGACATTTCATTTAAATATATCAATAATAATACCATATTTATCACCCCGGGGGATGGCATGTTATCCCAAGCCATACTATCCATATTTGATAAAAACACTTTTAAAAACATGATACCTTTGGAAAAAAATAGACCGCATATGAAACTGCAGGGCTATATAGGTCAACCAAGTTTTGTAAGGGGCAACAGGAGTTTACAAATTGTATTTGTCAATGGAAGGTATGTGGAAAGTAAATTAATAAGCGGGGTAATAGAAAAAGCATATAAAGAAAAAGTAATTATCAACAAACATCCCGTTTGCGTATTAAATTTGGGTATAGATCCATCCGAAATAGACATAAACGTACATCCGTCGAAAACCGAAATAAAATTTAAAAAGGAGAAACAGGTGCAAGAGTTCATTTACAAATCTATAACTAAAACCCTAAAAGAGGGTACTACCATACCCGAAATATCGATAACAGAGCATGGAATGCAAAAAAATCGAAAATCAAATTTTATACCGATTTACCCAACAAGTGTGAGGGAGGTAGACAGAACTGAGAAGAGTGGCGGTGCTGTAGGAAATACGGGTATTGCAGAAAATACTAATATTGTAGAAAATGCATTAGTAAATGAAATCAACGAGGATTATGAAGATAATACAGGGGATCATGCAGTACAATTTACATTTTTGGATACATTATTAAATCAATACAAGATTATAGGTCAGATATTCAATACTTATATAATATTGGAAAAAGAACAGTCAATTTATCTAATAGATCAACATGCGGCACATGAAAGATTAATTTATAATAGGTTCATAGATGAAATTAAGAATGAAAATGTTGTGTCCCAAAGGTTAGTAGAACCAAAAATTTTGGAACTATCTAATGAAGACTACATTCTATTATCTGATAATATAGATTTATTTATTAAATTGGGTTTTTACATAGAAGATTTCGGTATTAATGCGGTAATCATCAGAGAGGTACCGGCAATTTTGGGTAAACCACGTAATTTTTCTTTTGTTTATGAAATTTTGGACGGAATAGATGACAACAGCAGTGTTACCGATTATTTTGAAAGCACTATTATTGAAAGAGCATGTAAGAAAGCAATAAAAGCAAGTGATAGGTTAGATTATTATGAGATAAAGCAATTGGTTGACGAGCTTCATACTCTTACGCCACCTCTTACATGCCCACATGGCAGACCAATTATCCTAACTATGAAACAATATGACATTGAAAAATATTTTAAACGAATACAATAGGAGAGGAAATCAAGTGAAGAAAAGATTGTTAATTATAGCAGGACCTACAGCTGTTGGAAAAACAGATGCGGGTATAATATTAGCCGATAAACTGAATGGAGAAATTATTTCTGCAGATTCAATGCAGATTTATAAAAATATGAACATAGGTACGGCCAAACCGGATCTAGAAGAAAGACAAGGAATTCCACATCATTTGATCGATATAATCAACCCGGATGAGGAGTTTTCTGTGGCCCGATTTCAAAAGTTGGCGAAAGATATAATCAATGAAATAGTATCAAACAAAAAACTTCCAATAATAGCAGGGGGGACCGGATTATATATTAATTCCATCATTTACAATATGGACTTTGCCCAATCTGTTCCTAATTGGCAACTTAGAAGAAGGCTGCAAGAGGAAGCTAAGAATATGGGAAACGAATATGTACATAATAAGTTGAAAAAAATAGATCCCGATGCTGCGAAGAGGATACATCCTAATAATGTTAAAAGGGTAATACGGGCTATTGAAATTTATTATGAAACCGGGGAAAAGATGAGCGATTTTAGAGAAGATATTACATTAAATGATGAATATGAATTTTATTTCGTGGGGTTAATACGAAATCGGGAGGAACTTTATAGCAGGATCAATAGAAGAGTAGATATAATGATAGACAGAGGATTGGTAGAGGAAGTAAGTGATTTACTTAATTCGGGTTATTCCAAGGATTTAGCAGCATTCAGGGGATTGGGTTATAAAGAGATTATTGGATACCTGGAAGGCAGATATGATCTGAATGAGGCTATCAGAATTCTTAAGAGGAATACGAGGCGATATGCAAAACGTCAGTTTACCTGGTTTAAAAGATATAGAAATATTATTAATTGGTATAATGCATCCGATTATTTAACTAGTGAGGATTTGACAAAACATATTATTGGGGATTTTAAAGGATATTTTGATTTGTTGTAGAATAGTAACAAGGATAAATGAATCCGAGATATATTAAATACATATAAATTATTCATTTATTATGTAATAAAACTATTTATGGAAGGGGAAGGGGAATATGAAAGGCAATATTAATTTACAGGATGTATTTTTAAATCAGGTAAGAAAGGAAAATGTTTTAATTACCATATATTTAATAAATGGATTTCAATTAAAAGGGGTGGTTAAAGGTTTTGATAACTATACTATAGTATTGAAAACAGACGGAAAACAACAGCTAATATATAAGCATGCGATTTCCACCATATCACCAAGCGCCCAGGTCAATTTTAATTTGAATTTAAATATAAAACCAAAGGGGGAACAATAAAAAGCGGATGACAAAAAATTAATATTTTCTAAATACTCCTATTACTTTACCTAATATAACCACATCTTTTAATAGTATAGGTTCCATTAAACTGTTTTCGGGCTGAAGCCTTATATGGTCAGTTTCTTTGTAAAAACGTTTTATGGTGGCTTCATCCTCTATCAGTGCAACTACTATATCCCCGTTTGCGGCAATGGACTGTTGGTTGACTATCACATAATCATTATTCAGTATACCTGCCTCAATCATGCTTTCTCCTTTGACGACCAACATAAAGGTATCACTGTCATAGGTAAAATCCGTAGGGAGTGGAAACATGTCCTCGATATTTTCAACCGCTAATATTGGTTCACCTGCAGTTATTCTGCCAACAACGGGTACATTGGTAGTTTCTTTGTTATATGATAAGTCGCCAATAGAATCACTGTTTAAAATCTCTATCGTCCTTGGTTTGGTAGCATCTCTTCGAATATAGCCTTTTTCTTCTAATTTAGACAGATAGCCGTGGACTGTAGAGGTTGACTTGAAACCGACAGCTTCACATATTTCTCTTATGGATGGTGGATAACCTTTTCTGTTTACCTCCATCTTAATGTAGTTTAATATATCTAACTGTTTTTGATTCAGATCCTCATACATTTTTTTAGGTTCCTTTCTATTTCATGGCTTTTAAAATATATTTCTATACTAAAATATATCATATATCAAATTAAATATCAAACATTTGTTCGATGGAGATTTCACAAAATCTCTATTTATCATCAACCCATTCAAAATTTTTAACAATTTCCCTTTTTACGTCCTTTCTGTGGGCGGCATAGAGTTGGGTTGTAGTTACATTGTCATGATCCAGCAGATTTTGAACATCATATATAGAAAACCCCTGTTGAATCAGCGATGTAGCTGCAGTAGCCCGTAGCTTGTGGGGACTATAACCCTTTTCTCTGGTTGTGCCTAATACGATTGAAGTATATTTTTTTACAAGATTTCTGATGGCTCTCGTCGTTATGCGTCTATTTTGTAATGAAAGAAATAGGGCATCTTTGTGCTCATCATCTAGCATACTGGATACAGTACGTTCATTTTGTATGTAGTCTTTTATTACCAACTCGCATGTTTTATTGATAGGCATTATAACTTCTTTGCTGCGTTTTCGGTAAATTCTAAATTCTCCTCTGTTAAAGTTAAATGATGATATATTTAATTGCTGAAGTTCGCTTAATCTCAAACCATATGTAATAAAGAGTATAAGGATTGCTTTATCCCTCAATCTAGTTTTTTTCCAGTATTTTTTTTCTCCTTCAGTGAGATGCTTCCCGGTGTCCACAATATCCAGCATAATAGCCACCTCATCGATTTCTAATCTTTTTATAGCGTCAGGTTGGGGCTTTGGGAGGCGGATAGGGTTAAACCCGTCCGTAATATTATTTTCTATAATTTCGTCTCTATAAAGAAACCTGAATAATATAGACAGGGATGATTGTTTTCTACCCAAAGTACGATTATTGTTTTCTATTACCTTGATAGAATCATCGTCTTTAATTGTATATCTGGAACAATAGTTTCCAATAAATCTATTGATATGTCTGGCAGTGATTTTATTGAAATCCTCAACAGTAATATTATGGGTTTTATCTGCAGTGGTAATATCCGTTTTATCGACTAAGTACTTGCAAAAAAACAGTATGTCATTCAGATAGGCTAGACGACTGGATAGTGCAACACCATTTTTTAGATAGATAAAAAAATCACCCAGAAAGTCCGGAAGCTGTCTTTCAATTTCCAAACATTTTTCAATAATATGATTTTGTTTAAGAACCAGGTTGTCCGGCTTATCGGATTTATTATGTATACTCATGTGTAAACGTTTTGACATTATATCAGCTCCTTATTAATCAATAATAATTTCTCGGCAATACTTTATCTATAATAGGGGCGGGACATAAAAAGTGCAATTTAGTGTATATTTAAGGATAATTTTTAGAAAACAACAACTATTCCCTAAATATACATTTAAAGAATAGTTATTGTTCTAATTATATACTACCTCCCTATGTATGTCCAGTTAACCATGTTGTAAAAAATTTTAGTTACTTAGAAGTGTCTTAATCCTACTAAGGGCTTCCTTAATGTTGTCGAGAGAATTTGCATATGATAAACGAACGAATTCATCTACACCAAAAGCAATCCCGGGTACAACAGCAACGTTGGCATGCTCAAGTAGTAACTCGGAAAAGTCCACAGAGCTGTCAATATTCATTCCCCTGATGACGGTACCGATCAGTTGTTTAATGTTTATCATAATATAGAATGCACCCTTGGGTACTATACACGATAAACCGTTTATTTCATTTATTCCTCGTACCATATATTTTCTTCTGTCATCAAATGCCAATCTCATTTCTTCAATAAATGATTGGTCTCCTGTTAATGCTTCAATACTGGCATGTTGGGCTATAGTATTAGGATTGGATGTAGCATGGCTTTGTATGTTGCCCATAGCCTTGGCTATAGTTTCATGACTTGCCGTATAACCTATTCTCCATCCCGTCATGGCATAACATTTAGACATACCGTTTACAACAATTGTCAGGTCCTCTATTTCCTTATTAAGGGAAGCAATGCTGATATGTTTCTTCCCTTCGTACACCAATTTTTCATATATTTCGTCGGTTACCACAAATATATTGTGTTCTACTGCAATCTGTGCGATTTCTTCCAATTCTGTTTTTGTATAAACAGCGCCTGTAGGATTAGAAGGGCTATTTAATATTATAGCTTTTGTTTTAGGTGTAATGCTCTTTAAGAGGTCTTCTTTTTCAATTTTAAATTCATTTTTTTCAGTACAATTTATAAATACTGGCTTTGCATCCGCCATCTTAACCATTTCCGGATAACTTACCCAATATGGTACCGGTATAATTACCTCGTCCCCCCTATTACATATGGCCTGAAAAGTATTGTAAAGGGAATGTTTTGCACCATTTGATACAATTATATTTTTAGGTTCATAATCCAAATTATTATCAGATTTCAGTTTAGTGCATATTGCTTGTTTTAGTTCTAGTAAACCCGAAGCCGGGGTATATTTGGTAAATCCTTTATTAATAGCCTCTATAGCAGCATTTTTAACGTTTGTTGGCGTATCAAAATCAGGTTCACCCGCACCAAAATTTATTACATTGATTCCCTCGGTTTTCATTTGTTCCGCTTTGGCACTTATTGATAGTGTTATTGACGGCGAAATATTTTTTGATTTTTCCGAAACTATTATACTCATAGGCATCTTCCTCAATTCTTTTTCTATTATTTATTGTTTTTTGTTTTTATTTGTTTACAATGTTTTTATTTTTTGGGTGGGTCATTAGCCCATATATTACTGAATTATTAGCTCATATACTATATATTATAGTCATATCATTATAGTTGTGTTAAATTATATCAGAAATTTTTAATAAATCTATTGAAATAATCTTACATACGCCCATATATATCCCTCATAGTATTTTTGATTATTGTTAGGGAATCATCTATGGTTGGTTTATAAAGTAATTTTATTTTCTTATAGTTATTTATTCCTTCATCTGTAATTCTATAGTACCTTATAGATCTTTTGTTTGGCTCCTTCCACCATCCAATTATATAATTTTTACTTTCTAAATCCCTTAATAATGGATAAATCATACCGGGGCTGGGTTCCCATTTATAATCTACCCTCTTTTTTATTTCATCTATCAATTCATTGCCATAATAGCTTTTCTCAATGAGTAAATGCAAAATGTATAATTTGACAAATTGTGTTGTACTGATTTTTGATGGGAATTGGCGTCTACGCTGTTTCCCGAATTTAGACATGGATATTTTAATCACCCCCGATAAACATAATGCTTTCCAATGGGACTTTGACACTTCCCAAGTCACCAATGCATTCATTATCTTCTGGAGGATAGTGGAAGTCGGAACCGCCGGTGATAAAAAGATTGTGTTTTTTAGCTAATTCCAGATACTCTTCGGTCTGTTCCCTGGTATGTTTGGAATGGTATACCTCTATCCCATCAATATCTATGTTAAGCAAATAATTTAATGCGGTTTTAGATCTTAATAACCCGGGATGTGCGACAATTGAAATTCCTCCCGCCTTTTTTATGATATCGATTGCATGCATAGGTGTCAACCTATGTTTTGGAACATATGCTGAGGCTCCCCTGGCCAAATATTTTGTAAATGCCTCTTCAATAGTCTGGACATAATTGTTTTTGACTAAAGAACGTGCAACATGAGGCCGTCCAACTGTTCCATCACCTGCAATTTTTATTACATTTTCATAACTGATATTAATTCCTGTTTTTTTTAACCTATCAATGATTTTAACAATTCTGTCTTTTCTAGCATTTTGCAGGTGTTGTAGTGCGGTAAGCAGGTGTTCCATTTTGTAATCGATCATGTATCCGAGTATATGAATTTCTTTACTATTATATTCCGTGCTTAATTCGACACCCGGTATCACAATAAAATCCTCATAAATGTTTGCCCGTTCCATTGCTTCTTCAATCCCATCAACAGTATCATGATCGGTTATTGCTATCCCGGATAACCCCTTTTCTATAGCATAGTCAACCAGCTTACCGGGTGTATATATACCATCGGAAAAGGTGGAATGGGTATGCATGTCGATAAATTTCATAAAACATTTCTCCTTTTGACCTGAAAACCTATAAGCTGTGTTTGCCGTGTTTTATAGTATTATATGAAAAGATCTGTTAAATAACAGATCTAGTAGGTCTTTATGCTATTGTTTTATCTCGGTTCTACGATTAACTTAATTGCGGTTCTCTTTTCACCATCAATCTCTATGTCAACAAAGGCAGGAATACAAATTAAATCTAATCCGCTAGGAGCTACAAACCCCCTTGCAATTGCTACAGCCTTAACTGCCTGATTCAAGGCACCTGCCCCTACAACCTGAACCTCAGCTGTTCCTTGCTCCCTAAGAACTCCTGCTAAGGCTCCAGCCACAGAATTTGGACTTGATTTTGCTGAAACTTTTAATATTTCCATTCCTCTACGTCCCCCTTATAATATACTTATAATATTGCTTTATCAAAATATAACATTCTACCTTGTTTGTAGAATTCCTGCATATATGATGAAGTTTTATTGGTACTGTGACTTTAAGTTTAATATATAAATAAATAATCCGGGTATTTAATAAAAAGACTGTAGAAGACAGTCTTTTTATTTAGCATATTCAATTGCCCTTGTTTCTCTAAGAACATTCACCTTAATTTGTCCTGGATATTCAAGTTCTGATTCAATCTTTTTTGTTATATCCCGAGCTAACATAAAAATTTCCTCGTCATTATACATTTCAGGCTTAACAATAATCCTGATTTCCCTACCCGCCTGTATAGCAAAGGATTTTTCAACACCCTCATATTTGTTTGCAATTTTCTCCAATTTTTCCAGTCGTTTAATATAGGACTCTAATGACTCTCTTCTAGCGCCGGGTCTCGCTGCGGAAATTGCGTCGGCAGCTGTGACCAGGACTGCTTCTATAGATTCAGGCTCATAATCGCCATGATGAGTAGACATACTATGAATAACATCTTCAGATTCTCTATATTTCCTAAGAAGTTCCATACCTATTTCAACATGAGTACCTTCTACTTCGTGATCGATGGCCTTTCCAATATCATGTAACAGACCTGCCCTTTTAGCAAGCCTGACATCCGCATCTAGTTCGGCTGCCATAATTCCCGCCAAATAAGATACTTCTATCGAATGGTTCAATACATTTTGTCCATAGCTGGTTCTGTATTTTAATCTACCAAGTAACTTTATAAGTTCCGGATGTAAACTATGAACACCGGTGTCAAAGGTTGCTTGTTCACCTTCTTCTTTGATGGTATTTTCAACTTCTTTTCTAGCTTTTTCTACCATCTCTTCAATTCTTGCCGGATGAATCCTACCATCGATGATAAGTTTTTCTAATGCAATTCGTGCTATTTCTCTCCTGATTGGGTTAAAGCCGGATAAAATTACCGCTTCCGGTGTATCATCAATAATAAGGTCAATACCTGTTAGCGTCTCTATTGTACGAATGTTTCTGCCTTCTCTTCCAATTATTCTACCTTTCATTTCATCGCTTGGTAGTGGCACAACCGATACAGTGGTTTCGGCAACATGATCTGCCGCACATTTTTGAATCGAATAAGCAATTATTTCCCTTGATCTCTTCTCCGCTTTTTCTCTTGCTTCAAGTTCTATGTCCTTGATCATAATTGCCGCTTCATGTTTTGTTTGTCTTTCAATATTGTTCAGTAGGAGTTGGCGGGCCTGTTCGGAAGTTAAACCGGATAATTCTTCAAGTTTATTCACTTCTTTTTGATAAAGTTCATTAATCTCCCGTTCTCTACTGTCTAAGTCTTTTAATTTTTTTGATAATTTATCATTTTTATTTTCCAAAGTTTCTGATTTTTTATCTAAAACTTCTTCTTTTTGAATCAATCTTCTTTCTATACTTTGCAGTTCGTTACGCCTTTCTCTGCTCTCTCTTTCTAATTCATTACGAAGTCTATGAATCTCTTCTTTGGCTTCTAATAATAGCTCTTTTTTGGTAGTTTCAGCATTTTTTTCGCCATCTTCTACAATTTTTTTAGCTAATTCTTCAGCATTGCTAATCTTACCCTCCGCAATATTTTTTCGAAAAAAATAGCCGACAAGGCATCCTAACAAAATACCAACTGCAGGTAAAAATCCATTTAAAATAACTGTTTTTAGAATATGTGGACACCTCCTTTATTAAGTTTTTAAGATTTTACTTGTAATTTCATATCAATATTTTCTATCAACAGATACACCCATTATTTGATTTTATTTTATATCTTTTCTTTATAAGTGTCAAGTTGGAATGTACTATACCGTTACACTAATAATTATATTAAAATAATAAACAAA
Organism: uncultured Alkaliphilus sp.; assembly: GCA_964406195.1. GTDB lineage: Bacteria > Bacillota > Clostridia > Peptostreptococcales > Natronincolaceae > JAAZJW01. Next base: position 30,825 of record CAYOQX010000002.1, read on the forward strand.
AAAAGAAACTATTAAAAATATTAATAATTTCCTTTTTGCTATACCAAAAATTGTGTGTGTCTATTACTTTTTGTCGGTGGCTTTTGCATCCTTTGTTTTGTTGTTTTTATCTTCTGTGCTTTTATTGTCTTTATCCTCAGTTTGTTTGTCAGTTTGTTTGTCTACCACTTTATCAGTATGCGGAAGCTCGTAATGGTCCCTAATTTTGTTTTCAATTTCCAAGCAAATTTTCGGGTTTTCCTCAAGAAATTGTTTTGAATTTTCTCTACCTTGTCCAAGTCTGTGTTCCTTATAACTGTACCATGCACCTGATTTTTCAATAATGTCCAGATCAGATCCTACATCCAGTATATCCCCTGTTTTAGAAATCCCCTTTCCGTACATAATGTCAAACTCAGCTTGTTTGAAAGGGGGTGCAACCTTGTTTTTTACTACCCTCACTCTGGTTCTATTACCAACAATATCATTACCTTGTTTAATAGAATCTATTCTGCGGATATCCAAACGAACCGAGGCGTAAAATTTTAATGCACGGCCTCCCGAAGTTGTTTCAGGATTGCCAAACATTACCCCTATTTTTTCCCTCAGTTGGTTTATAAAAACTACGCTCGTCCTTGATTTACTGATTGAACCTGCCAGTTTTCTTAGTGCCTGTGACATTAACCTTGCTTGTAATCCTACATGAGAGTCGCCCATCTCCCCTTCAATTTCAACCCGTGGAACCAGTGCTGCAACAGAATCCACAACAACTATATCGACAGCACCACTTCTTACAAGAACCTCTGTGATTTCAAGGGCTTGTTCACCGGTATCAGGCTGGGATACAATTAAATTTTCAGTATCGACGCCTAAATTTTTAGCATATAAAGGATCCAGAGCATGTTCAGCGTCAATGAATGCAGCTATACCGTCTCTTTTCTGTGTTTCAGCAATCATATGAAGTGCTGCTGTTGTTTTGCCTGAAGATTCCGGGCCATAAATTTCGGTAATCCTACCCTTCGGGATACCCCCAATGCCCAATGCCACATCAAGGGCAATAGAACCGGTTGATACACTTTCTACATTTAACTTAACATCTCCGCCCAATTTCATGATAGAACCTTGCCCGAATTGTTTTTCTATTTGTCCTATAGCCATGTCCAGGGCTTTCTTTTTTTCCATATTATCGCCAGATTTAATCTGGCTCACCTACCTTTCTAATTATATCGAACAGGTGTTCTAATAATATTGTACCCTATAAAACCCAAACGGTCAAACTATATATTTTAGGGGTATCATATCACTTTAATATATCTATATTCTTAACAATATAATCCACCCCCGACGCTATAGTAAATATTACGGCAATCCACATCATTATGGTATCAAGAGGTATGTTGATATAACGAAAAGGAAAATTATTCATCAATATGGATACTATGGCAATGATTTGGGATATTGTTTTGGCTTTTCCCCACCAACTAGCAGCTATGACCCTCCCTTCAGCCGCAGCAACGGCTCTTAATATGCTTATAGTAAATTCTCTGCCTATTATAATAACCACTATCCAGGCAGATAACCTCCCCATCTGAACAAGTGAAATAAGGGCAGCAGAAACCAGAAGTTTATCGGCTAATGGATCCATGAATTTGCCCAAATTTGTGATTTCGTTTCTTTTTCTGGCAATATATCCGTCCAGTGTATCGGTAATGGCTGCAACTATAAATATTCCTGCAGCAATCGGTACACCATAGGGTATTTTATTTAGGAGGAAAACCATAAAAACAGGAATTAAAAAGATTCTCAACAAGGTTAATTTATTGGCTAAATTCATATGTATTCTCCTCTATATTTATGTAGTTGATTTTTATTGTAGAATACGGTCATCATTAATAGGCAGTAGGTCTATATGGATTTCTTTATGTTTTTTTCAAAAAACTGATTGTCTATTAACACACGTCTTGGTTTGCTACCTTCATAAGGACCTACAAAACCCTTTGATTCCATGTCATCGATTAATCTTGCAGCTCTATTATATCCTATTCTTAGCCTTCTTTGTAGCATAGAAATGGATGCTTGTTGGGCTTCTATGACCAGCTTTAAGGCATCCTCAAACAATTCATCAGTGTCTGCGGACATGTTGTCGGTTTGATCGAGTTGATCAACCATTGTAGTTTCGTAATTAGGTGTTCCGGATTGTTCCTTAATAAATGCTACTATCCTTTCCACTTCTTTGCTTGATACGAATGCTCCTTGTATTCTGATTGGTTTATTGGCGCCAACCGGGTGAAATAACATATCTCCTTTTCCTAGAAGTTTTTCAGCCCCTCCCATGTCCAGAATTGTTCTCGAATCTGTTTGAGATGCCACGGAAAAAGCAATTCTGGAGGGTATGTTTGCCTTGATGACCCCCGTAATAACATCTACCGAAGGTCTTTGGGTTGCTATTATTAGGTGTAAACCCGCAGCCCGTGCCACTTGTGCCAACCTGCATATTGAATCCTCAACATTATCCGGGGCTACTATCATCAGATCAGCCAGTTCATCAATAACAATAACTATATATGGTATTTTGTTTTCCTTAAATTTTTTATTATATCCCTTAATATCACGTACATTGTTTTCTGCAAATATTTTATATCGTTCAGACATTTCTTCTACAGCCCAATTCAGTGCATTTGTTGCTCTTTTGGGGTCAGTCACGACCGGTGCGAGCAAGTGTGGAATTCCATTATACTGACTAAGTTCTACGACTTTGGGATCTATTAAAACTAATCTGACCATATCCGGACCCGAATTATACAAAATACTTAATATTAATGCATTAATACAAACACTTTTTCCGGATCCTGTGGCTCCGGCGATTAATAGATGCGGCATTTTTGATATGTCTGTGACTATAGATGTGCCGGCAACGTCCTTACCTAAGGCAAATGGTATATCCAAATTGGATTTTTTATAGTTAGA
>CAYOQX010000003.1:0-19064 GCA_964406195.1 uncultured Alkaliphilus sp.
GGGGCAAATTCAAAGATTTTATTCATTTCTTCCGGTGATTTTAAGTAAAATTCATCATTGGGAAATTTCATACGGTCTGTATCCTCTTTTATTTTGCCTGTCTGTATACAAAGTAAAATGTCATGTACCTCGGCATCTTCTCTATTTATATAATGAACATCATTGGTAGCCACCAGAGGTATTTCCAGTTCCTCGCTAAGTTTTAGTAATTGTAGATTGACCTCTTTTTGTTCTCTCATATTATGATCCTGCAGTTCTAAGTAAAAACTGTTTTCTTCAAAAATATCTTTGAGTTTCATTGCCAGGTCTTTGGCCATTTCATATTGATCCTGAAGCAGAAGTCTGTGTATATCCCCTGCTAAACATCCGCTCAATCCGATTAGCCCCTTGCTGTGTTTCGAAAGCTCATCATAATCTATGCGGGGTTTATAATAAAAACCCTTTAAAAATCCGCTGGACACCAATTCTATTAAATTTCGATAGCCTTCCTGATTTTTAGCCAATAGCACAAGATGCCCCTGATTTTTATCTTTTTGCGGATCTTTATCCTCCATTGTTCTTGCTGCGGTGTATACCTCGCAGCCTATTATAGGTTTAATTCCTCTTTTTTTAGCCGCCTTATAAAAATCCACCACACCAAACATAGTACCGTGGTCAGTAATTGCTACAGCATCCATACCTAACTCTTTTACTTTATCCATCATTTTATCTATTACCGCGAAACCGTCGAGTAAACTATATTCCGTATGAACATGTAAATGAACAAAATCACTAGTCATTTCTTATCCTCTTTTCTTAATAAACATATAAATTAATTCCAATGCATATTTTAACAAGGAACTAATACTTATTAGCTCCTTGTTTTTTGCTTCCTCTTAAATTATTTGCTATTTTTTCTATTTTCCTAAATCTGTGATTTACACCGGACTTACCGATAGGGGGATCTAACATTTTTCCTAATTCTCTCAGACTGGCATCACGATTTTTTAATCTCAGCTGTGCAATCTCCCTGAGATTTGAGGGTAAATGCCCCAAACCTACGGTGTCTTGTATATATTTTATGTTTTCAATCTGCCTAATAGATGCATTTACAATTTTTCCGAGATTGGCGGTTTCACAATTTACAATACGATTAACGTCATTTCTCATCTGCTTGTATATTCTTATGTTTTCCAAATTCAATAACGCATTGTGTGCACCTATAATATTTAATAAATCAACTATTTGGTCCCCTTCTTTCAGATATACAATATAGTTTACTTTCCGTTTTGTTATTTTTGATTTTAACCCGAAACTGTTTATCAGATTTTTCAGAGACTCACTATGAACCATGCTACAACTGATAAACTCCAAATGGTAGGTTTTTTCCGGATCACTGACAAACCCGCCACCTAAGAATGCACCCCGCAAATATGCCCTTCTGCAGCATTTCTTTTTTAGTAACTTGGCGGGTATTTTATGACAAATATCAAAAAAATTAGCATCTTCTTTTAGTATCCCTACCCTCTTTAATATTGCACCGCTATTCATTTCATTAGTAATAATCATTACATAGTAGTTGTTTTTTCTCAATCTCAGGTTTTTTCTCACCATAATTTCCGCATGTATGTTAAACAATGTTTTAAATAGTTTGAACAGTTTCCTTGCTGTTGCCGCATTTCTTGTGGTCAGTTTGATATTGAGCTTTTTTCCCCCATTTGTCAACTGCAGGGTTCCGGTCATTCTGATTAGGGCCGCTAATTCCGCTAATTGGCAACAACGATTGTCGGAATAAACTCGGGCAAGTTCACCTTTGGTCCTAGATGAAAATGACATAAAATCACAACCTTTTAACAGTTTTAAAAGAATTTTCTAGGCCTTTTTCATGAGTTTCCTTATATAAAAATAATCAATTATACGGTTTCTATCATTTGCAACCTTCCATTGATGTATCAATTCAATGACAATCTTTGATAATTTAACCGCATCATGCCTTACATAGTCCTTTTTTATATCTATTAGATCCTCAGTTATTAGTCTGATACCCTTTGCATCTAATTTCTCCCTATCTTTTTGAGTCAGTTTTATAATTTTCGCACCTTCGGTTTCATATTTTTTATTTACAACATGGCTGATTTTACCGGTGTTTGCTATGACATAATCGATCGAAGCATTTTGCCAATGTCTAAACAATGCTTCTACATGCTGATAGACTGTATAATTATCCGTTTCACCCGGTTGTGTCATTACATTGGTAATATAAACTTTAGGTGCATCGGTTCTGTTCAGACTTTCCTTTATGTTTTTTACAAGCAAGTTGGGAATTACGCTTGTATATAAACTGCCGGGTCCCAACAACACCAGATCCGCATCATCTATAGCATCTGTTGCCTCCCTGACAGCTCTGGCACTTCCGGGTTTAATAAATATGTTTTCTATAGGGCTGCCCAACTCCAGACTCTTTATAGGGATATTGGATTCCCCTTTGATAACTATACCGTTTTTGAGTTTGGCATATAGGGTTATATCCTTGAGTGTCACGGGCAGAACCTTACCTGTCACCGCCAGAACATCACTTATTTTTTTTATGGCTTCTTCAAAATTATTGCTTATATCATTCATAGAAGCTATTAATAAATTCCCAAAATTTTGCCCCTTTAAGTCGCCTTCCTTAAATCTGTGCTGCAACAGTTGTTCCATGGTCGGTTCCATATCCGCCAATGCAAGTATACAGTTTCTTATGTCTCCCGGCGGTAACATCCCCAGATCCTCCCTCAGCTTCCCGGAACTGCCGCCATCATCCGCAACGGTTACAATAGCAGTAATATTTGAGGTGAAAAGTTTTAATCCTCTGAGCAACACTGATAAGCCCGTTCCCCCGCCTATTACCACTATCTTGGGTCCCTTTGATAAAAATTTTTTATCGTATATCTTTTTATCCAATTTATTGCTGCCATTATTTCCTGTTAACGTAGTAGGATAATATACAAATCCTAAAATTGAAATAATTCCCCGTCTTAAAGAAAAAAACAATATATAAAGTCCTATCAATCCTATGGATAAACTGAACTTATTACTGCTTACTATGGTAAACCCTGACAAATAATGAGATAGAGAAACAGATATCAAAAATACTCCTATCAACCCTATTATTATCCATCTCTTAATTCTAAGGCCGGGTCTTAACCAATCAATAAGTTTCATTGCACCTATCCTTTCCTTCTTTTATATAAATCAATATCCCGATTACCCATAAGCACCCTGTAGCCTTTTTCTTTGAGGTAGTTATAAAGCATATGGGCAATGGTAACAGATCTATGTCTTCCTCCCGTGCAACCGATAGCAATAACCAGCCGGTTTTTTCCTTCCTTTATATAATGAGGAATTAAAAAACTTATCATGTCATTCAATTTGTTTGAAAATTCCACACTTACAGGTGAATTCATGACATAGTCTCTGACCCCGATATCATTTCCCGTAAATTCCCTCAGTTCGTCTATATAATATGGATTGGGTAAAAATCTGACATCAAAAACCAGATCCGCATCTAATGGTATGCCATGTTTGAAACCAAAAGATACAACAGAAATGATTAGACTATCCGATTGTTTGCCTTCTACATAAATATTTTTTAGTTCCCCTTTGAGTTGAGACGGTATAAGATTAGTAGTATCTATAATATTAGTTGCTTTTTCCTTCAGATACTTAAGTTTTTCCCTTTCCAAAGCGATTCCTTCGTCAATAGAACCGTCAGCTAACAGTGGATGTGTTCTTCTAGTTTCCTTAAAACGTTTTATTAAGGTTGAATCGCTGGCGTCTAAAAACAAGATTTCATATTTATAGCCCAGTTTTTCCAAATTTTCTAAACTGCTCGATAAATCATCAAAAAACATTCCTCCGCGAATATCAATAACCAACGCCACCTTTTCCAGTGTTTGCTGTGATTGATGACATAATTCCGCAAATTTAGGAATTAAGGTAGGCGGTAAATTGTCTATACAATAAAAACCAAAATCCTCCATATATTTAACAGCCTGACTTTTCCCGGCTCCGGATAACCCCGTAATTATCACAAACCTCACTTTTTACCCTCTCCCCTTACGTGAATATAGAATTTTCTATTCATCGCCTATAATCCTGACCTCCGGTTCCAATTGTACCCCGAATTTATATCTGACTGTTTCCCGGATTAATCTGATCAGGTTGAGGACATCATCCGTGGTGGCGTTATCTACATTTACTATAAAACCGCAATGAAGTTCCGATACTTTTGCCCCACCTATTTTTTTTCCTTTCAGGCCGCTGTCTTCTATCAGTTTTCCCGCGAAATGTCCCGACGGTCTTTTAAATACGCTTCCGCAACTGGGCAAATCCAGAGGCTGTTTAGCAGTTCTCTTTTCTGCCAAATCCGCCATTGTCGTTACTATTTCCTCATAGTTGCCTTTTTCAAATTCCATCTCAGCTTCCAATACTATATATTTTTCGGTTTGAATTACACTTGTACGATATCCGAATTTCAATTCTTCCGATGAAAGTGTTTTTGATTGGCCTTCCGCATCCAATATCTTCACACTTTTCACTACGTCTTTTATTTCTCCGCCATAGGCACCGGCATTCATAGTTATGGCTCCGCCCAGTGTTCCGGGTATGCCGTTAGCAAATTCAAAACCCCTTAAATTTGCTTCCATTATTGTTTCGGATAATTTTGATAATAAAATACCCGCCTGTGCGACCGCTGTATTTCCGTTGACAGTTACATCGGCAAATTTATCTCCGAATTTAATAACTACACATCGCATACCTTTATCCCTGATCAACAGATTACTTCCATTTCCCATAATAAAATACGGTACATTGTCTTTATTGCAAATTTTAATAATTGATTTAATATCATCTATAGAATTGGGAATTACCATAATATCCGCCGGCCCTCCGGTTTTTATGGTTGTATGATTTTTCATAGGTTCATCGAGCAACACTGCATCCTTTGAAATTATTTTAACCAATTTATTATATGTTTTTATTTTATCCATCAAATTCGCTCCTATTGTTTGCATGTCTTATTCAGATTTTATTCTACAGCCAAAAGATTATTCTCTCACCTGAGCAACTTCAATTTTTTATGAGCCCCTCCGTCTGCATTTACTATATCATCGTTTGTGAGCCCTGCCTTTGAGGCCAATTCAGTTACTTTACCAAAGTTTCCTATAGTATCGTATTTATGTGCATCACTGCCGAATGAAAATATAACTCCCATATCTTTTAGCATTTTAATTTCCTCGACGGAAAAATCTTCAGAATGTTTTCTGTTTAACTCAATAGCAGTACCTGTTTTGCTCGCGATCTTTCCTAATTTTATCACATCTATGTTTACTTTGTATTTAGGATGATTTAAGATGGCTATTTCATAGTTCTCTAAAACCCTGCTGATTGTCCTCATGTAATTGCGTTTTATAGCTCCTATACGAATTGCCCCGGGATGATACCCTACACAAATCAAATCCAGGTATTCGATTATATCTTCATCTACGTCAATCTTTCCTTTTGAACTGACAATATTAGCTTCTACCCCAAGCAGTATTTTAAACTCTATATTATTATTTTTATATTCAAGATTTAAATTGTCAATAATATTCCTGGCAACAGGGTAGTTTTTCCTGCTAATTCCATATATATGCGCAGATCCATGATCCGTTATTGCTATTTCCCTTAATCCTATATCTATAGCCGCATTTGCATTCTCTTCTATAGAACTTTTGGCATGTTTATACAAAAATCCCACAGGTTTTTTATTTGCAATGTTCGAATGTACATGATAATCAGCTATTATTTTGTAATCCACAATATCACCATCCAAATACTTATCCGAAACATGTAAATAACCTATTCAATGTATCCTGCTTAGTCCGGCCCGTCCCATCATAAATTTGTTCTGCAGTAAATTGCAATCACTTTCTTGTCATAGCCCTTTCCAGGGCGGCTATACTCCTTCTGACAGTTTTGCCGGTTTCAACATCAGGTTTAATTATAGTATCCCTGGCAAACTTTCTTGCTAAATCCCAGGGGATAATCAACACAGCTGTTAATGTAACACAGATCCATTCTACAGCATTCAGACCTGCGGTCCTTAATATTTCACCGCCAAAATGCGTGAGCATAATCTGGACACCGAAAATTAGAAATACTACCCTTAGAAACCCTTTATTCTCTGAAATATGTTCAAACAGATTAATTTCCCCGGTCCTTGCATTAAATATATTGAATATATTTAAAAATATAAAAAAGGTAAAGAACCCTGTAAGCAGGTATATATCCTGTTTACCCGGGGGCCCCAATCTAAATATATCCTTCACAAATGACGATTTCAGGAAAAAAATGCACATAATAGCTATGAAGCTACCGTTCAATAAAATGGAACTCCACATATCCATATCAATAACGGGTTCCGCCCTCTCTTTAGGTGGTTCATCCATATATTTTTCCAGGGCGGGTTCTCCGCCAAACGCCAGAGCCGCCAATGTATCCATAACTAAATTTATCCATAACATCTGTGTCATGGACAATGGAAGGTCCACCCCAATAAACGGGCCTATAAAAGCAATCAGTATAGCCCCGACATTTACCGTCAACTGATACACTATAAATTTTCTTATACTATTGAATATAGTTCTTCCATAAAGTATGGATTTAGTAATGGATAAAAAGTTATCATCCAATACAACAATATCCCCGGCCTCCTTTGCCACTTCGGTACCGCTTCCCATGGAAAAACCGACATCCGCATGTTTCAGAGCGGGACCGTCATTCACACCGTCTCCGGTCATTCCAACGACCAAATCAAGGTCCTGTGCAATTTCTACCAATCTGGATTTGTCCGATGGCAGTGCCCTGGCTATTACGCGGATACGGGGAAGTATCTTTTTCAACTGTTCGTCGGTAAGTTTTTGTATTTCCTGCGAGGTCAGTATAATGTCCCTTTCATCTTGCATCAAACCTACATCTTCCGCAATTGCCACCGCCGTTTCTTTACCGTCACCTGTAATCATAACAACCTGAATTCCGGCATCTATGGCCTCCTTGATTGCATCTACAGACTCGGGCCTTAAATCATCCCTGATACCCATTATGCCTACTAAGGTCAATTCATTGAATTGACCGTCATCCCTTAAGTCTTCTTCCGAGGTGGCAATAGCGATGACCCTTATTGCTCTTTGGGCCAATTCGTCAATTTTATCTTTCAATTGTTCCGTGCCTTCAAATCTCACCCTTTGCCCTTCTTCATTATAACAATATGTACATTTATCTATTATTTTTTCAGGGGCACCCTTAATTAATGTCAGGTCATGGTCCCCGGAAATTTGTGTCGCTGAAAATTTATTTTCACTAATAAAAGGTATTTCTTTTTCAATCTTTTCCCTTGATCCTATTCTCCCATCGGAAACTACAAAATGCAAAAGAGCCCTTTCCGTAATGTTTCCTCCGATTATTTGAATATCTCCACTTTCTTTGGCCTTTTTAACTAATGCATCGGTATTATTTTCCAATGAAAGACTTAACAGATTCCCGAGTCCATCCGGGATTTTATCAAAAGATGAATATTTACTGTTGAGTCCACTGATAAATGTAACCGCTTCCAACCTGCCCTTGGTTATGGTACCCGTTTTATCCGAAAAAAGTACATTTAAACTCCCTGCCGTTTCAATACCGATAAGTTTCCTTACAAGTATATTGTCATCCAGGAGTTTTCTCATATTTAAAGATAACACCACTGCAATCATCATAGGCAACCCTTCCGGTATGGCGACAACTATAATAATTATAGCTAGTATAACGGCTGTTACTAAATCGTTGGTAACATTTTGCCAATTAGATAAATAGGACGTAATTCTGACAATATCAAGACCGTTGTCTATTATTATTTTCTTGAACATAAAAGCTGAAGCTATTGATATACTTCCGATATATGTGAATTTACTGATACCGTCAGCTAAATTGCCGAGTTTCACTTTTAATGGTGATTCTCTTTCTTCTATTTGCATCTCTTGGGCAAGATGTCCATAAAATGTGTTATCTCCTACATAATCTATGTGTAAAATACCTTCTCCCGAAACAACCACTGTACCCCTGTAGATATAATATGGATTAGTCAGGTCAGTATATTGCTCCTCCTCCGTGAAATCTTCGGATACGGCTTGTTTTGCTATTTCCTTTGTTTCCCCTGTTAAGGAAACCTGATCTACATTAAGCCGGCCGTGTATCAATTTTCCGTCTGCAGGTATTTTATCCCCGGGCTGGAGCAATACATAATCTCCTACAACAATGTCATCGATTGAAATTTCCCGTATTACATCGTTTCTAAATACCTTGCATCTGATTTTTGAGGCCTCTTCCTGCAATTTCTGAAATGATTCCTCATTCCTATGCTCGGACCATGTAGCTATAAACGTTGATAGCAAAACAGCTATCGCAATTCCTAAGGATTCATACCATTCGGATTTTCCCAAGAAAAAAAATATCAAATTGATAACCAGTGCAACTATTAAAATTCTAATAATAGGATCTTCAAAATTTTTCTTCAGTCTGTCCCAAAAGCTCTCTATTTTTTGCGGTGTCAACTCATTTGTACCGTGTTTCGCCCTGGATTGAATTACAGCTTGTTCGCTCAGGCCTTCTATGTTATATTTCATATAATGTTCACACGCTTTCCCGGTTATATGTTTTATCTCTGATAGATATTAGGATGTAGTCCATATGCTGCAAACATACACCCCTGAACAGTTTCAGTAAAATAATAATTTCAAATATTATCACTTATGTATATAAAATTGTATGCTTAGCGATATAATTTATTTTTTAAACCAATTCCAAGGCTCCCTTTTCATAGGCGGGCTCGTAAACACCATTTCTTCCCTTAATGTAGGGTGAATACAAGTCATCTCATAAGACCATAATGCAATTTGATCCTTTACATTATCTCCCCTAAGGTTGTATCTTTGGTCTCCGTATAATGGATGTCCTATTGAGGAAAACTGCACGCGAATTTGATGGGGCCTTCCTGTATGCAAATTTATTTTTGCTAAACTAAAATTTCTTTTAGTGTCGATTATTTCATAATCCAATATAGCCTTTTTAGCTCTCCTGGTGCCCTTTTTTACAGAATGCACCATATTCTTTCTGTTATCCTTTAATAAATAATGCACTAATGTGTTTCTTTTTTTATGAGGTCTATCATGTATAACCGCCATATACCGTCTTCCAATTTTGTTTCTCCGTATCTGGTCTGATAATCTCGATGCCGCTTTTGAGGTTTTGGCAAAAATCATAACCCCGCCTACAGGTCTGTCCAAGCGATGTACCAACCCAAGATAGACATTGCCCGGTTTGTTATATCGAATTTTAATATCCTGTTTTAGCAATGTTAACATGTCCGGATCACCTGTTATGTCCTCCTGAGATAAGACATTTGGTGGTTTTTCAACAACCAGCAGGTGATTATCTTCAAAAATGATCGGTATTTTTATATTCATTCAGTTTTTTACCCCTTTTCTGATTAAATCTCATTTTACTGTCCCAGATATTCCTCAAGTGTAATATCTTTATTATATATTTCTTTTGCTGCTTTTTTTCCTACATATCTTATATGCCAAGGTTCATAGCCGTGTCCTGTGATACTCATTTTGTTCTTTGGGTACCTTATAATAAAACCAAACTTATGTGCATTATTTCCCACCCACCTACCTTCTTTCGTATCTCCAAATTCTTCTTTCAAATCAAATTGAACACTCTGGCTGGTTAAGTCCATGGCTAAACCTGTTTGATGCTCACTCTCGCCGGGCCTTGCAATTAATTCATTAGCCTTTTTTTCTCCCGTTTTATTTGCTTTGTTTTCAAAAATCCATTTCTGTGTATCATAGGATCTATATCCGGAAAGTGCGAATATATGTATACCTTTCTCATAGGCCTGTCCGAAAAGTTCTTCCAAAGCCTTGGCGGCTTCTCTTTTCATATATTTCTTTTCATGTTTTTCTCTAAACGAAAATTTAATATTCGGTATTACCAAATCATTCGGTTTATAGTCCGGATCCAAATATCGTTTTTTGTTCACAAGAACCAAAATTCCATCTATGTTTTCCGCAGCCCGTCTGTGATCAATACTCTCACCGCTGCTTCCGCTCCGGCTTCTGCCATCCTGATTACTTTTGATATGCTCAGGGTTACTTCCCGTATAATCCTTGCCGATAAGGCCATATCCATCCTCAACAACACTTCTATCCTTCGCGGCGGTTCCTTCTACCACCTTGCTAAAAAATGACCCTGATTTTTCTTTTAACAAAACACCGACACACAGAAAAATAAACGGCAATACTATAATAAAAAGTAAACTTCTGCTTTTTTTATTTCTTCTTCTACTTTTTCTCATGTGATACGCACCTCATCTATTATCTTTAGCTATTACCCTCTTTTTCATCCGATATTAAATACTCTGATAATTTTCTTTGGTGAGTTCTTCTAGGATCGAAACCTTTCCATCTAAAAATCCTATCAAGCATATATCCCCCGCTAAAAGTCGAAATTATTGTTCCTATCCCTAAGGTGCCTCCAAACACATATCCAACTGTTAAAACTATCAATTCAATACCTGTTTTTATATATTTAACATCCAATCCGGTTAATTTTACCAGACCGACCATGAGTCCGTCCCTGGGCCCCGCCCCTAATTCATATTTTAAATAACTGTATAATCCGTAGCTTAGTATAATATTACCATAAAACAGCACTATTATCTTTAAAAAATAGTTTTCGGGTACCAGTACAATATTAAGTTTAGCGGTTATATCTGCAAAAAAACCGATGAAAAACATGTTGAGAATTGTTGCCATTCCGGGGTAAATCTTAATCAGTACGGAAAACAGTATTATAATAAATCCTACAGCCTGAGTAATTCTTCCGAAATTCATACCGGTTTTGTTGCTTATACCCAGGATAAGTGTATCCCAAGGTTCCATTCCTAAGCCAACCACTTTAATTTGCATCGTTCCATAGCCGCAGATAGCAAAAGCAAGTATCAAACCGCCTATTTTTTTAACATCATTAATTAGCAATTCTTTGTTTAGTGTCATTTAAACGCCACCTCATATTCCGAATCCCGTACCCGCTGATTAACCACTATAAGCATATCTAAATCTCCCTGGTCCAATTTTTAGGCAAAGTCAATGCAATTATTGTAAATATCTCAAGCCTGCCCAACAACATGAGAAATGAAAATAATATCTTACTTGCAGAACTGAATCCACTGAAATTATTTGTGGGCCCAACAAAGCCTAATCCGGGACCGATGTTACCCAAGGTAGCGGCAACAGCACTGGATACGCTTATGAGGTCCAATCCTTCCAGTGATATTATTATAGTTGAAATAACAAATATCATAATATACAAGGTAAAAAAGCTGTTTATACCGGCTATGGTTTCATTTGTGACTGTCCTTCCACTATTTTTTATTGAAATATAAGCCCTGGGATGAAACAATTTTACTATATCTCTTTTGATAATTTTTATCAAAATCAATATCCTGATAACCTTCATACCCCCTGCAGTAGAACCTGCACAACCCCCTATAAACATAAGTATAAACAAAATAGATTTGCTGAAGGCCGGCCATGCATCAAAATTTGCAGTTGTATATCCCGTAGTAGTTATTATCGAAACTACCTGAAAAAATGAATCTCTAAATGAACGAAAAACACCCGCATAGGATGTTATATAGAGATTAATCGCAATAGCTGTAACTGCAGTAAGGATTATGGCCAAATAAAGTCTCAGTTCCTCATTTTTAAGTATATCATTCCATCTACCCTTGAATAGAGAATAATATAATGAAAAATTTATACCTGATAATAACATAAAAATTCCTATAACAATATGTATATATGTGCTGTCGTAAAAGGCAACACTGTTATTTTTGATTCCAAATCCTCCGGTTCCTACAGAACCGAAGGTATGCAGTGTTGAATCAAAAAGATTCATTCCGCCTAACCTTAAGAGTACAATCTGTAATACGGTTATAGAAAAATATATTATATACAAAGTTTTGGCCGTATCTCTCAGCCTGGGCATTATTTTGTCCGTAGTCGGACCAGGACTCTCAGCTTTAAATATTTGAAAACCTCCTATCCCCAGTGCGGGGAGTAAAGCTATGGTAAAAACCAATATTCCCATTCCGCCTATCCAATGCGTAAATGAGCGCCAAAATAAACTGCCATACGGCAAACCTTCTACGTTACTCAGTATTGATGCCCCTGTAGTTGTAAATCCGGAAACAGTTTCGAAAAATGCATCCACATACGAAGGTATGGCCCCGGACAAATAAAAGGGAAGTGCACCGAATAAAGAAACAAAAACCCAGCTTAAAGCTACTATAGATAAGCCTTCTTTAATATTAATATTGTTTTTAATTGTGTTTATTTTAGATATTATAAATCCTGTGATACCCGTTATTACTATTGTAATAAGAAATGCTATTTTGTCATGTCCACCGGTGTAAACAGCTATAGCCAGTGCAGGTAACATCAATATGGATTCAACCATAAAAATATTACCTAGTACTTTTAATACGATTCCGCAATCCATTAAAAATACCCCCTCTATCTGTTTTCATAAACATCTTTAGAGCAGGTAGATCCTCAGTTAAACTGAATATAATTATTCTATCCCCGGGATGTATAACAGAACCTCCCTTGGGGATGGTCACCTCCCCATTATGGACTATAGCTCCTATTATGATACCCTTTGGCAAATTGAGTTCCGCTAAGGGTTTTCCCGTAAACGGTAAGTTTTCACCTATAATAATTTCCGTTACCTCCGCATCTCCGCCCAGCAACAATGATACCGATACCACCCTGCCGCCCCTTATATACTTTAATATATTAGAAGCAGTAATATATACGGTGTTAAATGCTGCATCTATACCCAGATTATCTATGATTTTAATGTAATTTTCTCTGCTGACCTTAGCTACGGATTTTGATACACCCGATTGTTTTGCCATCAATGCCATCAATAAATTCTGTTCATCATACCCTGTAAGCCCAATAAAAGCATCCATATGCCCTAAGTTTTCTTCTTCCAGAAGATGTATATCGGTTCCGTCACCATAGATTATTAACACATCATTAAGTTCCTCATCCAAAAATTCACAGCGTTCTTTGTTTTCTTCTATTATTGTTACTTGGATATCGGATTGTATGAGCCGTTTTGCCAAATAAAAACTTACTTTTCCTCCACCCAGTATCATTACCCTTTCTACCCGTTTTCTCGTTGCCCCCGCTTTTTCTTGGAACTCGGCATCCAATCTCGCTATATCCGCACTTTTACCAACAACATATATTATATCATTCCCCGCCAGCTGTGTTGAGCCGTCCGGAATTATGATTTTCCCATCCCTGGATATAGCAGTTATTAAAAAATCGTCAAAATCCTCAAGTTCTTCAAGCCTTTTTCCAACAAAACTTTCTGTATGTCCGATATTAAAATCCAACATCGTTACTTTACCACTTGCAAAATCACTTGCATAAAAACCAAAATTCTTTAGCAGATATTTTTCTATGGCCTTAGCTGTTTCCAGTTCCGGGTTAATGGTATGATCGATACCCAATTCAGTTTTTACAAAATCTAATTGCTCCATATATTCCGGGTTTCTTATCCTGGCCATTGTTTTTTTACATCCGAGTTTTTTAGCCAACGAACATATAACTGTGTTTGTTTCGTCCTCTCTGGTACATGCCACCAATAGGTCACAATTTTTAACATCTATTTCTTTCAATATGGCTATGTCCGCGCCACTGGCGGCAATGGTCAGAACATCCAAGTTTTCATTTATTTTATCTATCAAATTCGCATTATTATCTATGAGTATTACATTTATATTTTCGATAACCAGTGATTCCGCCAATTTTTGGCCTAATTTTCCCGCCCCTACTATTACAACCTTCATGTGTTTCACTCCTCAGTCTATAAAATATATGGTGACCTAAATATATTACCAAAATTCCCATTTGTCCATAGTTATTTCAAATATAATAATACTGAATTATTACAAAAAAATTATAAACAATTAACCCTACAACAACGGCAGGCGGATAAAATCCGCCCCCGCTGTACCTGTTTTGAAATTGTAAAAAAGGAGTTAAGGAAGTGCAATAGTTTTAAATTGATAAATTCGAAATTAGGCCTTGAAGTTATATATAGGTACTATTCTATCAATTATATCTACTGTATCCCCAACATTTTCTATTATTTCATCCATAGGCTTATATGCAAAAGCACATTCATCCAGCGTTTTTCTGCTGACGGAAGTTGTGTAGATACCCTCCATTGTTTCTTTAAATTCATTCAAGTCCAGTACCTTTTTAGCCCTGGTCCTGCTCATAACTCTTCCTGCACCATGAGGGGCCGAATAGTTCCAATCCTCATTACCTTTCCCAATGCAGATAAGACTGCCGTCACGCATATTTATTGGTATTATGAGTTTTTCGCCTTTTTGTGCTGAAACTGCACCTTTTCGCAATATCATTTTTTCCGTATCCACGTAGTTATGGATAGTTGTAAATTGCTCTACTATATCAAGATCCATGCCCCGTATTATCTCCTCGGCCATGGCCCTTCTATTCAATTCGGCAAAATACTGAACAATTTTCATATCATGAATATAATCTTCAAATAATTGTCCGGATGTATATGCCAAATCCCTCGGTATATTTGAACCCCTTCCAAGTGCTCTGTGAGCCTTTTTTTGGTAAAGTGTTGCAACTTGATGACCTAAGTTTCGGCTTCCGGAATGAATAGCTATATAGATGTTCCCCTCACTATCCTTATTCGCTTCAATAAAGTGGTTACCTCCACCTAATGTACCGATACTCAGCCTGGCCCTCTTAAGATTGACCTCATTTCTACACCTGAGTCTGTTTAGATCAATTTTATTGTTGAACTTGTGCTCCTTATTTCTTATTTTAAATCCGGCAGGTATCCTTCTGTAAATTAATTTGTCCAATTTTTTCAGGTCGATATTTTTATTACTAATCTTTATAACTTCCAGACCGCAACCTATGTCTACACCAACAAGATTAGGTACAATTTTATCATCAATGGTCATAGTAGTCCCTATGGTGCAACCGATGCCTACATGGGCATCCGGCATTATTCTTACCCTACTCCCTTTTACAAATTCCTGGTTTAATAATGTCCTCACCTGTTCTACAACCTTATTTTCTACATTATCGGTAAAAATAATAGCGTTATTATACTTACCTTCAACATTAATTACTTTACCCAAATATTTCACCCTTTCTAATGCATTCTAATGCATATTATACGTCTTAACTGTTTTAATTGCAAGGTATGCGGCTTTGTGGTAATATCAAGTTATTATAAAAAAATATACAAAATATGGAGGGAAATTATGTTAATTTATAACATACCCGGTACAGGTGAAATCAAAATAGAAAATATTGTATTTGATTACAATGGAACGGTGGCAGTTGACGGTAAATTGATAAACGGTATAAAGGAATCCATGATCAAACTTAAAAATCATGCAAATATATACATATTGACTGCGGATACCTATGGGACCGTAAAAGTACAATGTAATGATTTGGGGGTGGAAGTAAAAACATTTCCTAAAGAAAATGCCGGTCTTTTTAAGAAAGAAATAGTAGAAAAGCTCGGTGCTGAAAATACCATCTGTGTCGGAAATGGAGTTAATGATATAGAAATGTTTAAAATATGTAGAATATCTATAGCTACCATCGAAGAAGAAGGATGCAGTGGTAAGCTCCTGATGCACACGGATATAGCGGTTAAATCCATAAAAAATGCTATAGAACTTATACTAAGCGAGGACAGAATGAAAGCCACATTAAGAAATTAAAGAACAGCATAGAAGCACAAGGAAGCACAGGGGACGGTTCTTTTGGAAGCACAAGGGACGGTTCTTTTTGCTTTTCGCGATATATCGAAACCTAAAGACGGTTTTTAGTTTTCATGATTTTCGAAAAGCAAAAAGAACCGTCCCCTGTGCTTTTTTTAGTCAAATTCTTCTCTGTGGTGCAAGCCTATAAGGTCTGTTATAGGTATCGTAAATACAATCCCTGTTCCAGCTTTTTTTATTTTACCGGCCTCAATTATTGCATTTTTGATTTGTTTGTGTTTTTCTGTTTCCGCAAGAATTATTATGATTTCTTTGGATGAATCTATGTTGATGTTTAAAAATCTTTTGATTTCGTGTTCTCCCGTTCCCCTGCCATACATAATTGTAGCACCCGAGGCCCCTGCTTTTTTGGCATGTTCAACAATTTCATCTGCCTTTCCTCTCTCTACAATAGTTATTATACATTTTACATCAAACATGATTTAGCCTCCTTTAGAATTTGGTTAGTACACCCAGCACTAGTACAGATATCATGGCGCCCAAAGATGTAAGCCCTACAATCCCAAACCCCGATATAAACGGGTCCGCCGTTTTTATAACGGTAGCCAGTCCTATGGCCAATGCCATGTTTAATGGGATATTGACGGGACCAGTGGTAGCACTTGCTGAATCAAAGGCAATTGCAGTGAATGGTTCCGGTGTCAAAAATACAAGTACTGCTACCAATGCCAACAATGGAACCACTATTTTTATATAGGGTATATTTAATAATATCTTGGTCACACCTATAGCCATTCCCAGCCCGAATCCGACTGCCACCCCGTGAATTAATACCCTGTGATGGATAACTCCTATGGATAATTCCTCCACCTCTAAGGCCAGGGCCCTTAGGGCGGGTTCTACCAATGTACCCAAATATCCTAATACAAATGCTATTATTATTATCAGCCATCTTCTCTCCAATATGTGTATGTTCCTTCCAATAGAATCACCTAAGGGTAAGAGGCTCATGGTTGCTCCCTTTAGGAAAAAATGTAAACCCAAAACTGCAAATGCAAAACCCAGAAAGAATTCTTTTAGGTTGTCTATAGGTTTTCTGAGAATCACAAGCTGTAAAAATGCCATTATTGCTGTCAGAGGGATTATGCTTCGCATAGTCTCCCAAAGCGGAGCCAGTGTTTCTATTATTTTCATGTCCATTATCTTCATATGTTATCAACCCCTTATAAAATAGTTTGTCCATTTGTGTATGTACCCATTACAGTTTATGTTATTTAGTTCGTATTAATTTTGGGCACTAATCTTTAATCCTCTTAAATAATGTATGACAGATCTATATTATACCAAATCCGTTGTAAAGTAAATAAAAAGAAACTATAATACAGCCTAAAGCATCAATATATCTTATTGCAGGATGGTTCGGTGCAATAGTAACCGAAGCCAGAGCTGTAACGACAGCTATATCAACAAAAACCTTAGCCCGATACAGCCTTTGTTGTCCTGCCACTATTGAATCAAATTCTTCTCTAATCATAATCGAATAACGTCGCCAAAACCATGCATTTACCAACAGCCCCATAGTCGCTGTTATAAGACCCAAAATTACATTTCCACTCACCTTATATACAAATAAACGGCTTATCCCTATGGCTAACATAACAATTCCCGAACAAAACATGGCTCCTAAAACAGTTGCGTCTGCAATGTTTTCCATACGAGCACAGTATTCGGGATCGGATTCTGTTTTCCCATAAAGTTTACGATAAACCCACCACGATGTAAACAAGGCCAAAAGTTCGGCGGTACGTCGTAAAAAATCTGCTATCTGTGTTGCGGAACGGCTTGTTATAGCGGTAATTCCTGTTACAATCGGTCCCGACGCACTGATTAAAAAGGAAGTAAGCATTGTCTTTTCACGTTTAGAAATCGGAGTCTTTTCTGAACCTGACATACTACACCCCCATAAATAAAAATAATTTCATAATAAGATATAGGGGAATAGCTGTTGCAACGGGAACAGTAATTGTATCAAATCCGTGATGAGACGCAAGCTCCACTATAGCACTTATAGGTGCTACTATCAAGGAAGCTATTAAACATAGGTACCGGGGAAACGATGTATAGATTAATAGAATTGTAAATACAGCTATAAAGGCTGTAAAGGCCATAGCCGTTGTACCTTCAACTGTTTTTTTTCCGTCCGAGAGGCGACTTTTGACTATGTTTTTTCCATATGTTTTGCCGATTAGAGCCGCCGCAGCATCACCAAAACCCCAAGCCATGATAGAAGCAATCACTATGTATTTCCATTGCACCCCGAACCATCCCCAGAATATAACGATCAGTATGGACATTGCAACATATATAAGTATCATGCTCAAACGTATTTCACCGCTTTTTCTCTGGACCAAGACCTCCATTACCTTAGGAAACCTTTCAAGGTAGCTTAATGCCGGGTATAGCGCCAATGAAAATATGGCCAAATTCAAGATGGCCAGGTACCATTTATCAAACTCATGAATGAGTATAAATATAGACATAGCACACATTATATGAAGCATTTTGCGAAAAAGTTCCCTCGGAGGTTCAAAAATAGCCTTGATAGCTAAGAATGAAATCAGTACTATTATATAGTATCCAACAAAGATCCCAAACCCGGTCAAAAATTTTATCATTCTTTAAGAATCCCTCTTTCCCATACATTCATCCAGTTCATTTGTCGCTTCAACCAATTTTATTTGATTGGCAAATAGTTTGTTATGCAGGTCATTTATCAGAACTTGTGCTTTTTCCAGGTCATCTTCTTTTTCTAACAGTTCCTTTTTCAACAGGTTAACTTGCTCATCCCCTTGACGGTCGGCTTGGATTTCCTTCGTTTTTTTCTCAAGTTCGGCATAGGCCTTATTTCTTTCATCCAGTTCTTTACGCAGTGTTTCCACATGTTTCTCCAGCTCGACGGTTTTGGATTGAAATTGTTTCATTTCGCTTTTTACATTATCAAAATCAGTCTTTATTTTTAAATATTGATCCGCAATATTAATAGAGGTTAACACAGCAATCATTGAGGTACTGAGATTTTCACTGGTTTTGGCCACAGCTTCCATTTTATCATCTACAAAACTGCTTACTCTTAACAAATATTCCTTAGGTTCAGCTCCTA
>CAYOQX010000003.1:19074-21784 GCA_964406195.1 uncultured Alkaliphilus sp.
GTCCGTTTATTTTGACTACAACCCTATTTTTTTGTTTCACTGTTTGATCAGCCCCCTTTTTTGATCATCCCCTTCAGGAAAAGTCTCTATTCTAATAATTTCTTTATATATTTCCAATATCCTGCTATATTTGCGGATTTTCCCGTGTTTATTTTGTAGTAACAACAGGTGGGCATTGCCCACCCTCATCTACTCCCTTAACTTTCCACCAAGTTTTTCATTTATTTCAGTTAAAATACTGCTGTGAATCGTATTTACCTCCTCATCCATTAGGGTACGTTCCCTATCCCTATAGGTAATGGTATATGCAATACTTTTTAAACCTTTTCCAACCTGGTCACCTTCGTAAACATCAAAGAGTTTAAAGCTTTCCACCAAATCCCCACCCTTGGATTCAATAATATTTTCAATTTGTTTTGCTAATACGGTTTTATCCACTACAACAGCAAAATCCCTAATTATGGATGGATATTTAGCTAAGGGTTCATATGATTTTTCCATCTGTGTGAATCCCAACAGGGTATCAAAATCCAATTCTCCACAGTAACATCTTTGGTTCAGGTCATAATTCTCTATTACCACCGGATGTAACTCGCCAATAATCCCCAGAACCTTATCCCCGATAACGATTTCAGCACATCTGCCGGGATGGTAGGTTGGGTGATTTTTATTGACTGTAAATTCATAATCCTTAACCCCCAATTCATTTAACAATGTTTCCACAACACCTTTTAGTATGAAAAAGTCTTCTTTTCCATACATTGCTATTACCAAATTGGAGATTTCGTCAGGCAGTTCCTTTGCCGAGTCAGGGTCGGGAACAAATATTTGACCAATTTCAAAGGCCTTGAAGTTCTCAATATTACGATTTATATTCCTGGCCACAACTTCTAACATGCCCGGAAGCAAACTGGTTCGCATAACACTTGTTTCATCCCCCAGCGGATTTATAAGCCCTATCATATTTCTCTTTACACTGTTTTCATCTAAGTTTAACATATCAATGGTTTTTGGACTGATAAAAGAATATGTTAAAATCTCATTAAATCCCATTCCGTTCAATAGGTCCTTTGCTATATCTTCTATCGTTTGGTTATCGGGTTTACCCCCTACTACAATATTTCCTCTAGCCACACTGGGCGGTATTTCATCGTATCCGAAAATCCTTGCCACCTCTTCGGCAAAATCTGTCTCTATAAGAAGATCCATTCTGTAGGTAGGTACTGTTATTTTAATGGTATCATCCAGATTTTCCGCTTTTAGCTCTAATCTTCTAAAAATATCTACCATTTCTTCATTATCCAATGAAATCCCAAGAAGTTTGTTGATGTTTTCAGGTTTGACGGTTACCTTATGAGGTTTTATTTTTTCAGGATAAACATCTACCGCTCCGCTGTAAACTTCCCCTGCACCCAGTTTCACAATCAACCGGCATGCCCTGTCTGCGGCCAATCGAGCTATATTAGGGTCTACACCCTTCTCAAATCTTGAAGATGCCTCTGTTCTGAGGGATAGTTCCTTTGAAGTATGTCTTGTGGTATCCGGATTAAAGTGGGCTGATTCCAACAGAATGGTATCGGTTTTTTCAGTTACCTCAGATTGTTCACCGCCCATAACGCCTGCAATGGCCAGGGATTTTTTTGTATCAGCAATCATGGTCATGGTAGAATCCAATTTTCTCTCTACATCATCCAGAGTTGTAAATAATTCGCCGTCCTCAGCTTTTTTAATTATGATTTTATTTCCTTCGATATGGGATAAATCAAAGGCATGCAGCGGTTGACCATATTCCAACATCACATAGTTAGTAATATCCACTATATTGTTGATTGGACGAATACCTGCACCTATGAGCCTTTGTTGCATCCACTGAGGTGATGATTCTATTTTTACATTTTTAATAACCCTTGCAACATATCTTGTACAACCTTCAGTGTCCTCTATTTCAACGGCAATATTATCATCGGCTTTCTCATCTGTTTCCGTTACCTTCGCCTCGGGATAGTTCACTTTTTTGTTAAATGTGGCCCCCGCCTCTCTGGCAATACCCAAAATACTCAAACAATCAGGTCTGTTTGAAGTAATTTCAAATTCTATTACTTCATCTCTCAGATTTAGGGCATCAGCAATATCCTCGCCCAAAGCATATGTCTTGTCTAAAATCCAGATTCCGTCTTTTATTTTTTCAGGCACCATAGCCTTTGGAATCCCTAATTCGTCGGCTGAGCAAAGCATTCCTTCTGAAACCTCTCCTCTGATCGAACCCTTTTTAATTTTGAGCTCCTCCGATAATATTGCTCCGTGTACCGCAACGGGAACATAATCACCCTCTGTAATATTATCCGCCCCCGTCACAATTTGAAGTTTTTCTTCCCCTATATCCACTTTGCAAATAAGCAGTTTGTCTGCATTGGAATGTTTTTCAACAGTTTCTATTTTGCCGACAACAACATCCTTAATATCATTACCCAGTATGTTTATTTCTTCCACCATTGACCCGGACATTGTCATCCTGTCTGCAAATTCATCAATACTCATATTAATATCTATATAGTCCCTGAGCCAACTCATTGGTACGAACATTTTTCAATTCCTCCTACTTACTGTATTTTACCCGAGATTTGTTAATAATTAACCGAGTGTTGCATTTATTTTATTATTAAATTACTAAAATTGCCCGACAAACCTCATGTCATTTTCAAACAGAAGG
>CAYOQX010000003.1:21794-32942 GCA_964406195.1 uncultured Alkaliphilus sp.
AATATTGTTAATGCCATATTTAACCATTGTTATTCTGTCTATTCCCATACCGAATGCAAATCCGCTGTATACCTCAGGATCCACATCACAATTTTTCAGTACATTCGGATGAACCATTCCCGACCCTAAAACCTCAATCCAACCTCTTCCCTTGCACATACCGCAACCCTTTCCATCGCATTTGAAACAAGTAACATCAACTTCCGCGCTGGGTTCCGTAAACGGAAAATTATGCGGCCTCAGTTTTATTCGGGTTTCAGGTCCGAAGAAATGTTTTGCAAATACCCCCAGTGTACCCTTCAGGTCCCCCATAGTTATGCCCTTGTCCACTACAAGACCTTCTATTTGATGAAACATAGGTGTATGAGTAGCATCCGGTGTGTCATTTCTGAAACAGCGTCCCAGGGAAACAATCCTGATAGGCGGTTTGTTTTCTTCCATAACTCTGATCTGCACCGGTGAGGTCTGTGTTCTGAGTATTACATTATCATTTATATAAAAGGTGTCGCTCATATCCCTGGACGGATGGTTTTTAGGTGTGTTTAAGGCATCAAAGTTATAATATACGGTTTCAACCTCCGGACCTTCCACAACTTCAAATCCCATGCTTATAAATATACCTTTTAAATCATCCATAACTTGTGTGAGGGGATGCCTTCGCCCTATTTTTATTTCTTTTCCGGGCATTGTAACATCAATTGCCTCGGATTCCAGTTTTTCTTCCAATTCCCTATCCATGATAGTTTTCTTGGCTTTTTCCAAGGTGCTCTCTATATTTTTTCTAACAGTATTAGCCAATTTACCCACCAGAGGGCGTTCTTCAGGTTTTAAGTCACCCATGCCCCTTAATATACCTGTTAATTCTCCTTTTTTACCCAGGTAATGAACCCTGATTTTATCCAGTGTACCCATGGAATCCGCTTCTTTAATTTTTTCTATAGCCTTTTCCTTTAGTATCTTCAGTTTTTCTTCCACAGTAGATCTCCTTTCCAAATTTTGCATATAAAAAAAGCTCCATCCCAAAAGGGACGAAGCCTTCACTCCGCGGTACCACCCTAATTGACCTGTTGTGATCAACTAACAAATCGCTTTGCGACGTTAACGGCGTCAACCGATAAAACCTACAGCCTCTGTTGAGGGTTCAGTTCTATAACTCCAGAGCGAACTTCTTCCATAACTTGTTTTAAGATAATTTCAGCCTGTGTTATCTTTTCTCTTTCAAAACAGTTTATGGATTACTTCTCTCTATCAATGTCTTTATCTATTTTATAAGTAATTTATTATTAATTATCAATCGATAGTTTTTTATACATAATATAGGCTATAATGGAACCTGTTAATTCAAATAGCTTCCAAAATATATCAGAAGATTTCATTGTTCCACTTCCCTTCCTCTAAGCCACACCGTATTCATATTATAGCATAGCTTAAAGGTTGAAACAAGTTGACTTTATGCAATAAATCATGGTTTTTTAAATGTTCAAATCTTCCTTAAATATCTTTCCTCAACAGCCTTATATATTAAAATGCCGGCAGCTGTGGCCGCATTTAAGGATTCTATATTACCTAATATGGGAATTACAACCTTTTCGTCCACACTCTCAAGTATTTTATCATCAACACCTCTAGCCTCGTTCCCGATTATTACACCTATATCCCCGTCATAGCCGATATCAACATAGGTCTTTTCCGTGTTCAGATCCGCCGCTATCAGTTTAACATTTTTTTCCCTCAGATATTTTATCCATGTACTGTCTGTGCATTGCACAATAGGCACATGGAATATAGCACCCATTGTGGCTCTGAGGACTTTGTCATTATACGGGTCAACGCTCCCCTTTGTCACTATCACCGCATCAACCCGGGCACTTTCGGATGTACGTATAATCGTTCCCATATTTCCAGGATCCTGTATTCTGTCCAGTATAACAACAAACAAATCCCCATTCTCCCCTAATTCCAGGTCATCCAAAGCCGTGTCTTTCATATTAACCACAGCCATTATACCCTGAGGGTTTTCAGTAGCGGCAAGTTTTCTAAACAGCTGATCAGGCACTTCATAAATAACATGATTCTTTTCGGAAATCCTCTCTATAAGGTCTGTGCCGCCCCGAACCGTATGTAGATGTTTGCTGTAAACAACACTCTCTATATCCCCACTATATCCTAAACATTCATCAATTATTCTTATTCCTTCAACCACAAACTGCATATTTTCTTTCCTTCGTTTTTTAAGCTGAAGTGATCTGATATGTTTGATAACAGCGTTGTTCTCACTACTGATTGATTTGATTTTCATTTTATCACCAACTGCACATAATTAAAGATCCTCGGGAACAAGGACCTTTGATTATGCATTTAGTTTTTGTTTCGCCAACTCAACTAATTGTGCAAAACCTTCTTTATCATAAATAGCCATCTCCGATAACATTTTCCTGTTTATTTCAACACCGGATAGCCTTAAACCATTCATAAATCTTGAATAGGACATACCGTTTAGTCTGGCGGCTGCATTTATTCTTGTGATCCAGAGTCTCCTGAAGTCTCTCTTTTTTAACTCTCTGCCCACATATGCATTTTGTAATGCTTTCATAACAAATGTATTAGCAGGCCTATATAGTTTGCTCCTGGCACCTCTGAAACCTTTTGCTAATTTTAAAACTTTTTTGTGTCTTTTAAGTGCTGTTTTTCCGCCTTTTACTCTAGCCATTGCTTACTACCTCCTCTCTTCCGCATTATTTATATGGCAGTAACTGTGCAATTCTCTTTTGATCGCTTTTAGATACTGTACCGGGTTTTCTAAGTTGTCTTTTTCTTTTTGATGATTTTTTAGTTAAAATATGACCCCTGTAGGCCTTGCTTCTTTTAAGTTTACCTGTACCCGTTTTTCTGAATCTTTTTGCTGCTCCCTTATGGGTTTTCATTTTCGGCATTTGTGCCCCTCCTCTCAAACTATATGTCTTTCAATTTATGCATTTTTCGGGACCAAGATCATAGTCATTTGTCTGCCTTCCAACCTTGCGCCTCTTTCTACTTCTCCTGTTTCCTCCAGTAAAGAAGTAAATTCCCTAATTACATCCTTACCTCTGCCTATATTGCTAAGTTCCCTACCCCTAAATCTCAGGGATACTTTGACCTTATCTCCATTTTTCAGGAACCTGCTGGCCTGATTTGCCTTAACATTCAGGTCATGGGTTTCAATATTTGCGCTGAGCCTTATTTCCTTAACATCCACTGTTTTTTGGCTCTTTCTCGCCTCTTTTTCCCTTTTTGCCATCTCATATTTGTATTTTCCATAATCCATAATCTTGCAAACAGGCGGTTTTGCCTTAGGTGCAATTTTTACCAGGTCTAATTTTTTACTGTTGGCAATCTTTTGGGCTTCCCTTGCCGACATAATTCCTATTTGTTCACCATTCGTATCGATAACCCTTACTTCTCTATCTCTAATGCTTTCGTTAATTTGCTGATCGTTAATTTCTTTAATAACTTAACACCTCCTGTATTTTTAAAAACCATTTGCTATCCGAATAATACTTGAAATGTTTATGTTCACATATTTCCACACAAAAATATATAGCGGATAGTCAGACTATCCGCGTAGTTTTGATACAACACAACTAATGTACTCACTTATTAACCCAACTAGCCAAAGCTGTAAGGTGAGAAGCGGAAGTCTTCTACTTTATTTACTTATACAGTTTATCAATATATAAATCTTTTGTCAATATATTTTATAATAATTGTTTTGTATTTTTTTCCTATACTATTGTATTTATACCAATTATGTTTATCCCTATTTTGGGTAAGCTAACATCAGAGATTACAAAAAGGCTGGTGACTGTATGAAAAGAAAAATAGTTAAAACTGTTCTTTATATATTCATAGCATTAACTGCTATATCAAATATTTTGGGATTTGCTAATTTTCGGTTCAGTGAGGTATTTACACCAAGAAACAACATGATAATATTAGGTGCAACCATTTTATTGTTCATCTATTACACAATATTAAACAAAAATCCGGAATATGCACATGTCACTATTAACACGGAAAAAAAGGATAAAACTCAAAATCCCAATGAGTTTTTTACCAAGCCCAAAATTACATTTGAAGATGTTGCAGGATTGGAAGAAGTTAAGTATGAGTTGATAGAGGTTATTGATTTTATTAATAAATCTGAAAAATACAGGAAAATGGGAGCCAGAATCCCTAAGGGTATATTGTTCTACGGTCCCCCGGGAACAGGCAAAACCCTGTTGGCTTCCGCTGTGGCGGGAGAAACAAAATCTGCATTTTTCTCCGCCAGCGGCTCCGAATTTGTTGAAAAATATGTAGGTGTAGGTGCAAAAAGAGTTCGTGAACTTTTTGAAAAAGCAAGGAGAGAAGCACCCAGTGTCATTTTTATCGATGAGGTTGACGCCATTGGGGCCAAGCGTCATTTGGACAGCAATAATGAAAAAGACCAAACATTGAATCAATTACTTGTTGAACTGGACGGATTTAATACGGATCAAACCATAGTGGTTATTGCGGCCACCAACAGATTGGACCTCTTAGACGAGGCACTGTTGCGTCCGGGAAGATTTGACAGACATATGTATATAAGCAACCCGAATGTAAGAGACAGGGAAGAAATCTTAAAAATACACACCAAAAACAAGCCCCTGGACGTAGAAATAAGCATTGCCGATCTGGCTCGTAAAACCCACGGTATGAGTGGGGCCCATTTGTCCAATATTGCAAACGAGGCTGCAATAATAGCGGTCAGGGAAAATAAACGCGCAATTGCAATGTCTCATTTCGACCAGGCAATCGAAAGGGTGGTTGCAGGTTTGGAAATCAAAAATCCTACTATTTTGTTCAAGGAAAAAAAGGTGGTTTCCTACCATGAAGCCGGCCACGCTCTTATAGGAAAAATATTGAATACGGATGTGGTACAAAAAGTATCCATTGTGCCAAGGGGACACTCACTCGGTTATGTTATCCATATGCCGCAGGATGACCGATACATTTTAACCAAAGGGGAGCTGTGCGATAAAATTATGGTAATGCTGGGGGGCAGGGCGGCCGAAGAATTGATTTTTGGCCATCTATCAACCGGGGCCAAAGATGATTTGAAGAAGGTTACCGAAATTGCAATGCAGATGGTGTGCGAATACGGTATGAGCGATTTGGGTTTTATCCATAATGAACCTAATATAATAAATTCTCTGAGCGACTCCATAAACAAGGAAATCAACAATATAATAGACGAATGTTATGAAACCACATATAATTATCTGAAAAAATACAAGGACGAGCTGAAAAAAGTATCTGACGCCCTTTTGGAAAAGGAGTCTTTAAATAAAGCGGAATTGGATGAATTGTTAGGTGACTTGCTGTTAGATCCGAAACATGAAAATTATGCAGCTGTTTAATAGTGCGATATATATGTAATAAAATTTCCGGCAAAGATAGATCCCGAAACAACTCATTGAAGGTATTTCTAAATAAAAAAAACAGTAAAAACTTAAACAGGGTTGCGTCGTTTGTAATGACGGCATTCATCCGCGCTCCGAAGGAGCAAAACAAACTCGCAACCCTTATGTTTTTATTGTTTTTCTTTGATTTCTTCAGTGATATTATCGATGAATTCACTTACCGATATAGCACCCAGTTCTCCTTTATCTCTCGACCTGACCGACACTTCCCCCGATTCTATCTCTTTATCCCCGATAATTAACATATACGGAATCTGAGATAGTTGAGCCTCCCTTATTTTGTACCCTACCTTCTCATTTCTGGTATCCGTCTCTACACGTATTTTTTCCGCTTTCATTTTTTCCTCAAGTTGTAAGCAGTGTTCAATATGTTTATCCGTTATCGGCAATATTTTAACTTGGACCGGAGAAAGCCAGGTTGGAAATCTCCCTGCATAATGCTCTATTAAAATACCGATAAATCTTTCTATACTGCCGAATATAACTCTGTGTAACATTATGGGTCTGTGATTTTCCCCGTCCGCACCCACGTAGGTTATATCAAATCTCCGCGGCATCTGAAAATCCAATTGAATTGTTCCGCATTGCCATGTACGGCCAATACAGTCCTCCAGATGAAAATCTATTTTGGGACCGTAAAACGCCCCATCGCCCTCATTTATTTTGTATTGCAATTCTCTTTCGTCCAAAGCCGCCTTTAGGGCATCTATAGCAGTATCCCATTCTTCATCCGTGCCCATAGCATCCTCAGGTTTTGTAGACAATTCAACATGATATTTAAATCCGAAAATACTGTATATATGATCCACAAAATCTATTATTCCAATTATTTCATCTTTTATTTGTTCGGGCAATATAAACAAATGTGCATCATCTTGTGTGAAATTTCTAACCCTCATAAGGCCGTGCAATACACCGGATAGTTCATGTCTGTGGACTATTCCAAGTTCACCCATTCTTATGGGCAGGTCCCTGTAGCTGTGTCTTTTCCTGTTGTAGACCAATATAGCACCGGGACAGTTCATCGGTTTTATAGCATAGTCCTCTCCGTCTATTTTTGTAAAATACATATTTTCTTTATAGTGGTCCCAATGCCCCGATTGCCTCCAGAGTTCCTCATTCAGAATAACGGGGGTTTTTATTTCCTCATATCCGCGTTTTATATGTTCTTCTCTCCAGAGATCTTCCAATAGATTTCTGATAACCATTCCCTTTGGATGGAAAAACGGAAAACCCGGACCTTCCTCACTTAAACTAAACAGGTCCAGTTCCCTGCCCAATTTTCTGTGGTCCCTTCTTTTGGCTTCCTCTAATCTGTGAAGGTATTCCTTCAAATCAGATTTTTTAGTAAAGGATGTTCCGTAGATCCTCTGGAGCATCTTGTTCCTCTCGTCACCTTTCCAATAGGCCCCTGCTATATTAAGTAATTTTATTGCCTTTACCTTTCCCGTAGAAGGCACATGAGGCCCTGCACACAGGTCCGTAAATTCCCCTTGCCTATAAAATGAAATTTCCTCATCTTCACCTAATTCTTCTATAAGCTCTACTTTATAATCTTCTCCTTGTTCCTTTACAAACTCAATGGCCTCATCTCTCGGTAATATAAAACTTTCTAATTCAAGGTCTTCCTTTATTATTTTTTTCATTTCCTTTTCTATTTTTTGCAGGTCCTCAGGTGTAAAGACATGCTCGGAATCAAAATCATAATAAAACCCGTCCTTTATAGAAGGTCCTATAGCTAATTTTGTGCCCGGATATAGTCTTTTAACCGCTTGGGCTAAAATATGCGCACTGGTATGACGTAAAAACTCCTTACCATCCTCATCTTCAAATCTCAAAATGTTTAATTCGCAGTCTTCATCTATAATATCCGTTAAATCTGCATTTTCACCGTTCAATTTGGCGCCTACGGCTACTCGTGCAAGCCCTTCACTAATTTGTTTTGCAATGTCCGATATGGATATTCCCTTTTCAACCTCACGGATTGAACCGTCCTTCAATTTGACCTTTACTGTGGCCATATACAATCCCTCCTTTTCTCATATTAATATAAAAAATCCCCCGCCCTGTTAAAACTGATAGGACGGAAGATATATTCCGTGGTTCCACCTAAATTGATAATTCCACTTTAGTGATTTTAACGCAATCAACGGTTATCTTTTCACACTTAAGTTAATAAATAACAGCTCCGGGGTAGTTTTCAACTGTCCATATATAAAAGCATTCTCAGCCGGGATGCTTTCTCTCTTTAATACCGGGTTCAGCCTACTCTTCCCTTCAATGCTATGCCAATATTAAATTGTTTTATCTGTTTTAGTATAATTGTCAAAATCGGTTTTGTCAAATATAATATTTTTTATTCTTTATTCACATTTACCCATATATTGCACCATTCACAACCGTCGCAAAAATATATTTTCTCCGGGAAAATTTTTTCCAGAATTCTTATAACTTCGGTGCATTCACGCACGGACGGCTTATGGATTATTATTTGCTTAGGTGCTATGGTAATTAATTCACTGATTAGGAGATCATCCTGGCTTATGTTATTTTCAAGGAGTTCCATGGCAACATGTACTATATAATCATTGTCCAAAAGCTCATTATGTTGATCATATATGTTAAATTTAGTTTCTCCATCAAAAACTACATGCACCACATCAAATTTGGACTCCTGTATATCTACAAAATATTTCAGCAACCTGATAAATTCATCATATTCCCTTTCTATTAAAAAATCCTCTACCGCTTTTTCTACTATTTCATTTAAATACAACAAATAATCTTTCAATCTGAACAGAATAAATCCGTCCACATTAATCTCGGAATTATTTTCCAGATGATTATTTAGTTGCTGTAAAATATCAAGTTTATAACCAAATATATCATTATCCGATAGAAATCCATCCATATTTTCATCTTTTAATATATCTAAACAGCCTCTAAAAATCCCCATTCTTTCTTTCATATCAAAACAACAATAATTTGTATCTATTATATATTGAATTAAAATCGGCTCCTCACAATCCTTTATATACTTGTAAAGAGCATCTGATATACAAAATCTGAATATATCTACAAAATCATCAGTCGGATAATTTTTTATATTTTCAACGGACACACTATAATTCAGGCAATAAAGCGGGTCTGTATAACATATTTTTTCCTCTATATCTATCCCTTCATTATAGAAAAACTCAAGTACAGTTTGTATTTTTTTCTGAACCTTATCTGTACTTTTTTCTGTTAAAACGGATAACAAATTCAATAGTCATCACTCCCTCCGATGTAACAATAGTATATGTTTAATGCACCATACTATTCTGACGGCAATATTACATAATATTGAATTTAATCTGATAAATAACAATTTAATCAGCTTTATATCAATGCATTAAAACCCGCATTTGTAGCACCAAATCCGATTTATCTATCCTCTATAAATTTTTTATAAGATTCAAATTTTTTTCTGATATGAGGGTTGTCTTCCAAAAAACTCAAATAATATACCATACATCTTAATGTTTCTCTATTTACTGTATGCTCTATTTTTTCAGTTTCTTCAAGTATATTTTTGGTCACACCTATAGACCTGAGAAAACTCTCCACAATATTGTGTCTTATAAGCAACATACCGCCTTTTAATTTTCCTTTTTCGGTCAGCATAATTACACCATATTTTTTATAGTCAACCAGTTGAATTTCAGCCAGCTTTTGTATCATTCGGGTAACTGAGGGAGGTCGGACATTTAATGCATCGGACAGTTCATTAATTCTCGTATATCCATTATCCTTTGATAACCTATATATCATTTCAACATAATCTTCCATGGAAGGAGTTAGTAATTTTTCATCTTTTTTTATATATTCACTGAAGGTGAAAAATTCTTCATTCATATTAACCATCCTTTCAAGCTGAGGTATACGGGCCCGCATATTTAATACTAAAACATATGTACAAATAAAATATTTTATGTTAAGACAAGTTACAATTCTCCACTATGGTTCATAGTCTATATATTAAGTTAGCTTGGGGTAACTTTTGTTTATTGTGTTAGCTCGAGATAATTTAAAATGGATTGTTTGCACATCCATGTATCTGTGAAAGTGTAGTTTTTCCTAAATACGCAAATTGTAATAGCATAAGGAGGAGAAATATATGAATAAAAATTATACACCACTTTTTGAAATTGCCGTTGATTCCAAGGCTGAAGTCTTTGAACTTTTATCAACAGGACTTTCCAGAAGGAGAATGTTGGACTTGGGACTTATTCCCGGAACTGTTGTAGGAGTGATAAGAAAAAGTCCATTGGGAGATCCAATTGCTTATAACATTCGCGGGGCATTAATTGCCCTGAGAAAAGAAGAAGCGGAACAAATATTAGTTAATAGAATCAGTTGAACTAACGAAAGGAGAAAATGTCATGAATTCAACTTGCCGTTCCTGTCCAAAAAGGTCTTTAGACCAAGATTTTAACATTAAATTAGAGGATGATGATGAGTTTGTAGTTGCATTGGCGGGGAACCCTAATGTAGGAAAAAGTACAGTATTCAATGCTTTGACAGGTCTCAACCAGCATACGGGCAATTGGCCCGGCAAAACCGTATCAAATGCCAGGGGGAATTACAAGCATAAAAATAAAAAATTTATTCTTGTGGATCTGCCCGGCACATATTCGCTATTGGCAAATTCTGTTGAGGAACAGATAGCAAGGGATTTTATATGTTTTGGAAAACCCGATGTAACCGTGGTAGTTGCGGATGCTACCTGCCTCGAAAGAAATTTAAATATAGTTTTACAAGTAATGGAACTTACTAATAGGGTTATTCTGTGTGTAAACCTTATGGATGAAGCAAAACGCAAGGGAATTTCTATAGATATAAAAAAATTGGAAAAAGAACTTGGGATTCCGGTAGTAGCTGCAGTAGCCAGAGAAGGCAAAGGACTAAATGAACTGATGGATAAAACATACAGTATTGCCTCGGGATTAGAAAGCACATCACCCAAGCAAGTTAAATATCCCGAAATTGTAGAAAATAAAATCAACATAATATCAAAAAAATTGCAGGGAACCCTTCAAAATGAATTAAATACAAGATGGGTAGCATTAAGACTTATAGAAGGGGATATTACAATATTGGAATCCATTGATGCATTTATGTTGAGCAATAAAGATACAAGTATGAAAAAGGAGGGAACCTGTGCATATGGATATAGGTAAATGCAAGGACGGATATATAATAGAATCTCTGAAAGACACACTGAACGAAAATGAAAATGAACAATTAAAGGATATAATTGTGAGCAGTATATATGCCAGAGCCGAGAAAATAGCCGATAATGTTGTCAGGGAAAATGACAACAAAAAGGCCGACTGGGACAGCAGGTTGGATAATATTCTGACATCGAGGTACACAGGTTTTCCAATAATGTTTGTTTTACTGGGACTTGTGTTTTGGATAACAATAGTAGGTTCCAATGTTCCTTCGGAACTGCTGTCGAATATGTTTTTCGGGTTAGAGGTCCATTTAACCAACGGGCTTATGGCTATAAACACCCCTCAATGGTTGCATGGAATATTAGTACTGGGGGTTTACAGAACACTGGCATGGGTGATATCCGTTATGCTCCCTCCGATGGCTATTTTTTTCCCGCTTTTTACAT
>CAYOQX010000004.1:0-30429 GCA_964406195.1 uncultured Alkaliphilus sp.
TAGAGGCGTTATGATGAGGTGATCTGAACGGCCTATTCTTAATTAAACCTTCTTTTTTTCTATAGGGACTATTATATCTCTAATATTTGCATCTTTTGCAGCCATTACCATAGGAAGTACACCTGTACATGACCTCAGTTGGCCATTTAAGGACAGTTCACCTATAAATCCATACTTATGAATATCATTCGGTTTTATTTGATTTGATTCTATAAGGAGTCCAACAGCCATAGCCAAATCAAAGTGCGAACCTCTTTTCTTGAGACTGCTGGGAGCCAGGTTAATAACTATTTTTTTCTGTGGAAAGTTGAAATCTTTTTTATAATCAAAAGAAAACAAACTTTTTTCTAACCAACAATTACTTGACACTATCTTTAATGCATTAACTATTTACATATTAATATTAATGGTGTATAATATTATTTGGCATTAAATATATATATTAGTATAAGTTTCTAAATTAAGAGAGGTGAAATTGTGGATTATTTAAAAAGTTTATCAGAAAGTTATCAATGGGCAGATAAAATTTCAAATAAGGTTATAATAGAAATGATAAGAATAAATGATATGTTGACAGAAGTTCATGATAGGTTTTTTAGTAAATATGACATTTCTAATGCCAGATTTAATGTTTTAGTAATACTATATAAGGGATCAGAACAGGAAAGGCATTTATCTAAAATTGGAGAACAAATGCTAGTTTCTAGCGCTAATATTACTGGGTTAATAGACAGATTAGAAAAACAAAAACTTGTAAAGAGGGTAAGAAATGAAAAGGATAGAAGAAAAATAATTGCTAAGATAACCGACCTAGGTAAGGAGATCATAGAAGAAATTATTGAAAACTATATTATATGGTCTAACAATTTAATGGGAATATTGGAAAGCGAGGAAAGAAAACAGCTTCTCGAACTATTAAAAAAATTAGAACAGGGTATTATTCGAACGGAATCAGAAGTTTAGAAACTATAATTTAAAAAAGGAGTGCATGGTAGTGTCAAAATTTAAAAAGACAGCAACATCAATTTTGCTATCTATTGTTATTTTCGCAGCTTCTATGCTCAATGCCTCAGCAAATAGCAAAGATATTCTTAGGCTAAATATAGAGGATGCTGTAATAACAGGTATTGAAAATAGCATTTTACTAGAACAAGTGATAACAGAGATAGATTTAAGCGAGGTTTCGCAAAAAAGAGCAAGTTTTACAGCGAGAAAACTGGACAGGGGACGCAATAAACTGAGGGATTCTATCAGAGAACTTAATATAAAGGAAGGAGAGTTTGAAAGAATAAAAGACAATTTACCGGAAGAGGTAGTGACACAGATGGAAAATCAATTTAAAATTGCAAGACAACAGGTAAATCAAGGTGATTTTAAAATTACAGATGCATTGCAAGAAGCTGGTGCCACTATATCAGACCAGCTTAACTTTGCTAGTTTAGATTCTCTAACTTTAGAAGGAACTAAAGATCTTTTAACTACTATGGCTGATGTAGCTTTTGAAGTTACTCAGGCTTCCTATGATATTTACAAAAATAATATTGCTATGCTGATTCAAAAAAGTTATTATGATGTATTGCATGCTGAAAAAATGTTAGAAGTGAAGAAAAAAGCAATGGAAAGAGGAAAAACCCAATATGAATTTGCAAATGCCAGTTATGAAGAGGGTTTAAAATCAAAAGATGACATGCTTTTAGCTAAAATATATTATAGGGGAACCCAGATAGAGTATGAAAAAGCTAAGGGCGATTATGAAAACGCATTTTTAGAACTGAAGAAAAATATAAGTGTACCACTTGATACAGAGATAGAGCTCACCGGAGTTTTGGCAGAAGATATAGAAACATTAGATTTAGAAGAAGGATTGCTGAGCGGACTTAAAAATCGTTTAGAGATTAAACAGTCCCTGGGCGAGGTTATTGTGTACGATTTAAACTTTACTGAAACGCAGCAAAAATATACACCCAATACTTTTCAATATAAAGAAGCAAAGCTATTGAAAGAAAAATCAAAACTGAATTTTGACCAAGTAAAGCTTGAGGTGGAAAATTCTATTCGCCAATCTTATAATACACTGAACAGTTTAGCTTATATGTTAACTTCTACTAAAGAGATGGTAGAAGAAGCTAAAGAAACTCTTGCAATTGCAGAAGTAAAATATAAAGAAGGTTTTGGAATAGAAAATACTCTTCTTAAAAAGTTGGATCTTGAGTCGTCCTCGGGTACAATTGTGGAAGTGTTGGCAGCGGAAGAAAACTTAGCACAAATAGAAGAAAAAGTAGTTCAAATTACATATGGGTATAATTTAGCTCGCATGAAATACTTTAATGATATAGGGCATTTTATATATTAGTTAAACTGTGTCCTTCGTTAAATATTTAGCTATTTATTAGCGCAACGAGTTAAATTCGGGTTAAATTAATAAATAAAAACTGTTTTTGATTTTTAAAATTTAATATTGGGGAGGGAAAGATTTTGAAACGACAAAAAAAATTATTCGCTATAGTATTAACCCTTATGCTTATTGCAACATTGTTACCCGGCTGTACTAAAAAGACTTCAGCAGAACAAGAGGAAATATTGAAACCCGTAAACATACAGGAAGTACATATAGAGAAATATACGGATGACATTTCTATAAGCGGAAACATAAAACCCGCAAAAACGGTAAAAGTAGGTTTTAAGGTGCCGGGGGTTATAAGTTCCGTATATGTAGAAGAAGGAGATGCTGTGAGTGAAGGCCAAAGCCTTATGATGCTTGATCAGTATGACTATGAGTTAGGTGTTATAGCTGCAAAGTCCCAATACGATGCTTTAAATAAACAATTTGTCAGTTCTATTGCATCTGCTTTAAATCAGGCAGAGGCTAATCTAAATTTTGTTAAAACACAGTATGAGAGGGTAAAACGTCTCTATGAGAAAGGGGCAGTAGCTAAAAAAACAGTCGAAGAATTGGAAACAACGCTTGTAGTGGCTGAAAATAAGTATCAAGAAGCACAGGATGCCTACTCTATATCAGAATCACAGCTTAGGCAAGCGCAAGCCGGAATAGAATTGGCACAATCAAAGTTGAGTGACACTGTATTAAAGAGTCCTATCAATGGGACAGTTGTAAAGAAGGTGTTTGAATCAGGGGAAACTGTTTCGCCTGGATATCCAGCTGTTGTTTTAGGCAGGTTAGATGAACTGGAAGTAGAAATAGGTGTTTCTGATAATTTAGTAGGAAGTTTGTCTATTGGCCAAAAAGTAAAGGTTTTTGTTTATGGATTAGATAAAGAGGTAGAAGGAACAATTAAAAATATAGACACAGCTGCAGATACATCTACTAGAACATTTGGGGTAAATATATTAATAGATAATTCAGATATGACCATCAAGCCCGGCATGATTGCAAAAGTAACTATTGAAGGTGGATCTTTAGAAACCATTTTGGTTCCTGTAAATAGTGTAATCAATAATCCGGATGGCTCTACAGTTTTTATCTGTGAAGAAGGTCATGTAAAAGAAAAAGCAGTAGAATTAGGAGAAGTGCTCGGGAATAGAATACAAATTTTAAAAGGCATAGAAGAAGGGGAAAAAATTGTAGTAGATGGTCAATATAGACTCAAAGACGGAGATAAAGTAAAAGTGGGGGTTGAAGAATAATGATAGCATGGTGCCTAGAACATCGAAATATAGTAGCAGTGCTTTCTATATTTATATTTATTGGCGGATTATTTATATATTCAGGCATGGAACGTCAAGAAAATCCGGATGTTGTGGCACCTGGGGCAACAGTCCAAGTAATATATCCAGGTGCCACATCAGAGGAGGTAGAAAAGTTTGTAATCAAGCCGTTAGAGACTAAAATTAGTGAAATATCAGATATAAAATTAATGACAACTTATTCTTTAGATAATGTTGGTGTGATAGTTATTAGGTTAAAAGATATAAGTGATGCCAAGATTACGGAAACATGGAATTTGTTAAAGGACAAAGTGGATCAAACAGAGCTTCCGGAGCAAGCTCACGAACCCGAAATAGACACCGACTTAGTCGAAACTTATGGTATGCTCTTTACTGTTAGCAGCAACCGTTTAAGTTATAAAGAATTAAAAGAAATAGCAGATGAAATGAAAGATAACATCGAGAAGCGACCAGGCATTGCAGAAGTTATTATAGATGGCTACGAAGAAGATGAAATACATATAGATTTAGATATTTTAAAGATGAAACATTTTGACCTTTCTATAGATCAAATAATGACCGTATTAGCGGCGAGAAATGTAAATATAC
Source organism: uncultured Alkaliphilus sp. (assembly GCA_964406195.1). GTDB lineage: Bacteria > Bacillota > Clostridia > Peptostreptococcales > Natronincolaceae > JAAZJW01. Next base: position 4,276 of record CAYOQX010000004.1, read on the forward strand.
CCGGAGGGGCTTTAGAGTTTCATGGTACAAAAATTCCAGTCAGTACTACCGGGGAATATAAGACTATTGAAGATATAGCAAACACTGTTGTAGGTATGTCCTCAGAGGGGAATGTGATATATGTAAAAGATATTGCAAATATATATTCAACAGAGGCAAAGCGGGAGATTTTTGTAAACAGCAATGCGGAAAAAGCACTGCTGTTAAGTATCAAATATTCTGAAGGCCAAAATGTTGTAAAAACAGGCAACGAAATAGCTGCATATATCAAGGATTATCAAAACACTTTACCGGAAGATATTGTTCTCAGAATTATCACAGACCAAGCGTCTTATGTAAACGATGCGATTAAGACCTTTGAATCTAATTTGATATCGGCTATCGTACTCGTTGTGGTAGTTGTACTAATTAGTATGGGTCTTAGAAGTGCTGTTGTTGTATCTTCAGCTATTCCAATTACAGTTATGGCAACTTTCCTGTTTATGAGGATGTCAGGAATTATACTGCATCAGGTGTCTATTTCATCGTTAATAGTATGTCTTGGACTTTTAGTTGCTAACGCTATAGTTGCCAACGATAGTATGTATTTGTATTTATCGAGAAAACCAAAAAACAAAAAGGATGCAATAGTACAGAGTATCAAAGAAATAAATATTCCCATACTTACATCAACATTAACTACTATAGCTTCTTTTCTTCCATTATTAATGATGCAGGGAATAGCAGGGAAATTTGTCAAAACATTGCCTATAATGGTAACTGTGGCATTGCTCAGTTCTTATTTCCTGTCCTTAACGGCTGTACCTGCTGTAGGCTACACATTATTAAAAGTCGAAGAAGAAAAAGAGAAAAAAAGAAAAACAGGTCTTTTAAAAAACTTCTTTATAAAAACGTATGAAAAGATATTAAATGCAGTTTTAAAAGTTCCTAAAACCACAATCGTTACTGCTGTAGCGGTATTATTGCTGAGTGGGCTTTTAATTCCTACACTGGGGTTACAGCTCTTCCCATTTGTAGATAGGGACCAATATGTGATAGATATTACATTGATGGAAGGAACAACAGCAGATAAAACTAAAGCTGTTGTAGAGCAAGTTGAAGGCATACTTTTAGAAGATTCGTCAGTTGACTCCTTTCTTTCTAAAGTGGGCGATGGGATACCTAAATTTTATACATCTTTTTTCCCAAATCAATTGGGAGCCAACAAAGCACAGTTGATTGTTAACGGAGAGGCTGACGAAATCCCGAATATACAAAAAAAGCTGGAATCTACTATTGTAGGTGCACGTATAGAAGCAAAACAATTAGAAAATGCTGTTCCGGTAGGGCTTCCTGTACAAGTGAGAGTTAGTGGTGAAGATATAAATGTTTTAAGGTCTATATCAGAGGACATTAAGGAAATATTATATACAATAGATGAAGGGCAACATGTCCAAGACGATTTTGGGCTTGAAACATTAAAAATGATAGTAGATGTTAACCAAGATAAAGCTAGCATGGTAGGGTTAACTAATTATGATATTTCTAAAACTGTCCGTATGGTAGTAGATGGGTTAGAAATTACTAAGTTAAAACCAGATGATATTGATGAGGATATACCGGTTATGCTCCGTATTCCAACAGAAGACAAAGATACAGCTTCTATTTTAGAAAATGTTTATATAACTTCGCGAATTACAGGTAAAAATATACCTATTACCCAAGTAGCGCAAATACGGAATGAATTTGTTATAGGTAGAATATTAAGAAGGGACCGTGAACGTACAATAACCACTGGTTTATATCCGAAACCAGGCTATTCTGCCGCGGAGGTTTTAGATATTGTGGAAGAAAAAATGGAAGGTTTTGAACTTCCCCCTGATTATAGATTAGAGTTTGGTGGAGAAAATGAGGACAGAACAGAAGCTTTTGAATCTCTAATAGGTCCTTTCTTTTTAGCAGGGGCTTTGATATATTTAATATTGATGTTTCAATTCAATGATTTAATAAAACCATTAATTATTATGGGTACTATACCATTATCCTTTATAGGTGTTATCTGGGGACTCAAAATTACCGGCTATCCTATAGGTTTTATGGCTTTGATGGGGGCTGTCAGTTTGATGGGTATAGTTGTTAATAATGGTATTGTTCTTTTGGACTACATCAGCATACTTGCAAGGGAAGGGCACACTGTTTTGGAAGCTATTAAAGAAGCGAGTGTCACTAGATTAAGACCTATTATGATTGGGATGGTCACTACAGTGATAGGTTTAGTACCCATGGGGCTTGCAGGTGGAACTTTATGGGCTCCATTAGCTTATTCAATAATATTTGGATTGTTAGTATCCTCTATATTAACTATGTTGGTGATACCCGCCTCATTTATGGCTATTTATGGTAAAAAGGATAAAAAAGAGGGACAAAGGGATAAAAAGACTGTTGAAAAAGTTCCAACTTCATAGAAAATGTTGAAAATTTCATTCCGGGACGGACAGTATAATGTGTTTCTTGTGTTTAAGGAGAGGATATTTTGAAAAAATCATTTAGTATTACCTATAATAAAGTACTGAATATATTTTTAGTTTTGTTGATATTGTTTATTAGCTTTTTTACCTTCAATCAACAAGCAGCAGCTCTGGAACAACAGGCAGCAGCCCCGGAAAATCATAATGAAACTATTTCACCACAGCCGCATCCTCTAGTGGCTCATGCAGGTGGGGCTATATATGGATATAAGTACACTAATTCTTTAGAGGCAATGGAAGAGGCCTATAAAAATGGTTTTAGGTTGTTGGAGATTGATTTTGATTGGACCAGTGATAACGAGGTTGTTGCAATTCACGATTGGACAGCTATGCCAAGAAGGCTGTTTATGATTGAACCAAGGGTTTTAACCCTGAAAGAGTTTAAAAACCCGGATACCTTTCAGGGTCTTACTCTGATGGATATAAGGGGCATAGTTTCATGGCTAAGAATTAGGGAGGATGCTTACATTATTACGGATGTAAAAAACAGAAATATAGAATTTTTGGAATTATTGGCTAGGAACTATGCGGATATTAAGGGTCAAATAATTCCTCAAATATATTCGTTTGAAGAGTATACTGAGGTAAAAGCCATGGGTTACAACAACATAATTTTAACATTATATCAAAACTACTATACGGATGATGAACTAGTTAAATTTGTTGGAAAAAACAAGGTATTTGCTGTCACTATGCCCTTGGAAAGGGGATATACCGATTTGCCCATGAAACTAAAGGAAAGAAATATTCCCACATATGTGCATACGGTCAATGATTTACATATATTTGAGGCACTGCATAAAAATGGTGTCACGGGAATATATACGGATTATTTCCATGCCAACAGATTGTCGTTATAGGGGGTTGATGGCTAACTCACTACCCCCAATTGCACCGCCTTATTATATTCCAATATCGCCAAATTATAATTTGATACAGCACCGGAAAGAGCTAACTCTGCACCATATAGCTTTACAACAGATTCTTTTACATCCTGTATAGTCGCCATGCCCACATCATATAATTGTTCTGTTATTCTGAGTCCTTCTTTTGCTCTTTCTACATTTGCTTCAGCCAGTTTTATCTGCCTATATGCGCTGTTTATAGAATCATATTTATTTCTGATATCAAATTCTACATTCTGTTTGGAGGTTTCTAGCAGATTCTCTACTCTTAAAAGGTTGCATTCCTTGTATCTGTATTGATATGTATTAGGAGTATATTTATATGCATTGGTTTCAAAATCAAGTTTTACAAGCTCATAACCGTGCTGAATTTGAATCATATCAAACCTGGTTTCATATGCGTTTTTGATATCCTCATCCAGGTCAGTGGCAAAGGTTTTTTGTTTAAAATCAGAGGTCAATTCTAATTTTGTGTCTAAAGGATAATTTAAAATCATGTTTAGCGCCCTCAAGGCTCTTTGCATATCTTCCTTTGCTTTTTCCATATTTATATTGGTTTCGTTCAAAGCAATTTCCGCCATTAAAACGTCTGACTTGGAGACAAGCCCCAGTTCAAATTTTTTATCTATAATGTCCTTATTTCTTTGCATATTTTTTAAACTGTTTTTTGTTATATCTACATAGTCTATGGCTTGAAGTGCTCCGTAATAAGCAGATGTTACATTATGTTCTATATCCTTTTTCAGGTATTCTTTTTTAAGTTCTTCCTCTTCCAGGGCAAATTTTGCTTTTTTAGACATCATATTAGCCTCTAATTGAAAGCCTTCCACTGTACCTAAAGAAATACCAACCTTTTCATATTTCCTCTCTGTCCGGTGTGCTTCGCTCAATTCTGTTTTCTTTACTTTAATGTCCAGGTCGTTGATTTTAAGTTTAACAGAATTTTTTATACCTTCTTCTATGGCTTCTTCTAGGGAAAGAGATTTAGAGGTTTCTGTTATCCCACTGTTATTCAATTCGCTGTTATTTAATTCATCTGTACCATAGGAAAACGAAGAAGATGTCAACAGTATTGACACTAACAACATAGCTATAAGCATTTTTTTCATGTTACACAGCCCTTTCTATTTTTATATTTTAAAGTTTTTTACCTTTTGACGCCTAAATCATATTTCAAATATATAATCTTCAATATAAATTATTATATCATTCTATCGATTTTGTTCAATTACTATTTATTTTCATTATTGTTATCTTTTGATAATGTCATCTAAATGATAGGTTCATTGAGTTCCTTTGCGGGTCAAATTATACTGCTCGTCTCAGGATGGCAAAACCGAGGGTGTCCTATTGCCCGTATTAGGATGATAGAACCGAAGGTGTCATTCTGAACGCAAGAGAAGAATCTCAAAAAGCTTAAAACGTAGGGGCAGATGACTCTGTCTGCTTTTTTTAAAATATAAAAATTAAATATTTGTAATATTGCATTAGGATATAAAATATAATATACTTAGTATTATTACCGACTGACGGGTCGGTACATGCAGCTCAAGGCAGTATGTAAAAACCAAACCCAGGAAAAAAATTCAAATAGGACTTTAAAATTATAACCAATTGAGGGGGATAACATGAATAAAAGATTAAAAATTATTATATTACTAGTTATAGTTTTGGCGGTGATAACGGGGCTAACACTATATTTTAGGAATTCTGCTACAACTGATCAGGCTCAAGAAGGTGGAAAATATACACCGGTAGAGGTAGATGAGGTCACCTCCGGGACTATTGAGAACAAGATCAAGATTAATGGTAAAGTAATTGCAAATGAGGAAATAGCGGTTATACCTAAAGCGATGGGTATAGTTACAAAGGTTAATGTTGAACTGGGAGATTTTGTTGAAAAGGGCAGTACCCTATTTATAATAGAACAAGATGATATTGGAAAAAGCGTTGAACAGGCAGCCAATGCTGTGCAGATGGCGGGCAACGGGGTAGCACAAGCCGAAAATGGTCTGCAGACCGCAAAACTCAATTATGAATTGAATAAAGAAAAAATGGAAAATGCTCAATTAAATCTGAAAAGGATTGAGGAATTATACAAAGAGGGAGCTGTGTCCAAGAGTGAATTGGAACAGGCACAGTTAGCAGCCAGCGAAAAAAATCTGGAAATATTGGCGAGTCAAGTCAATCAGGCGGAAGTCGCATACAATCAAGCTCTGAGCCAACTGAGGCAGGCAGAGATTGCACATGAGCAGGCACTGCTCGGATTTGATAATACAGTAGTTGAGGCCCCCATGAGCGGATTTGTATCCACATTAAATGTTAAAGAAGGCCAGATTGCAACCAACAGTCAGCCTGCAGCTACAATTGTAGAGATGGATAAAGTGTGTATTCAGATCAATGTCGTTGAAAATATAGTCAATAGATTGCAAATGGGGCAGGAAGTAGAGATCAACGTTCCCGCAGCCTTCGATGAATATGTCACAAGTACTATCAGTTACATTAGTCCAACGGCGGATGCAAGAACACAACTTTATATTGTAAAGATCTACATGGACAATTCTGACAAAAATATCAAGCCGGGTATGAATGGGGAAATAAAACTGAGCGTGGATACTGTGGATTCTACAATTGTTATCAAGGGAAATGCTGTTTTGGACAAAGAGGACAAAAAAATAGTTTTTGTGGTAGAAAACGATACAGCTGTGGAAAAGGAGGTAACTACAGGCTTAGATACAGGGGATCATATAGAGATCAAAACAGGTCTCGAAAAAGGTGAACTTGTTATTGTAGAGGGACAGCATTATGTAGAAGATGGTGGAAAAGTGAAGGTAATAAGGGGTGATCAGCGTTGAATCTATCGAGTTTAGCTGTAAAGAGACCTGTTACAATAACTATGATAGTTTTGGTTGTTGTTTTGCTGGGGGCAATCTCTTTAAACAGATTGCCTATCGATCTGTTTCCGGAGATAGAATTACCTATAGCTGTTGTATCTACTTCCTATACCGAGGCAGGACCTCAAGAGGTAGAAAATTTGATTACAAAGCGAATAGAGGGGGTCATTGCCACTGTGGGAAATATTGACTCCATAGATTCTATCACATCCCAGGGCAATTCAATTGTAGTAGCCCAGTTTAATGAAGGAACAGATATGGATTTTGCGGCATTGGAAATGAGAGAAAAAATAGATTTAATAAAAGGTTTTTTACCGGAGGACGCATCAGAGCCGATTGTATTAAAAATCGACCCAAATATTATGCCAATACTACAGATATCTTTATCTACTAGTGGGGACTTGGCAGAGCTGCAGTCTTTGGCGGAGGATACCCTCAGCCAGAGGTTAGAAAGATTGGAAGGTGTTGCCTCCGTTAGTGTAGGCGGGAAATTTATAAACGAAATTCAGATAGAGGTAGAACAGAACAGTTTGGCTAGCTACGGTCTGAATATAAATCAATTGGCACAGATTATAGGCAGCAGCAATATGAACCTATCAGGTGGAACTGTAAGCAAAGGGGTCCAAAAATTATCTGTGCGGGTTGTGGGTGAATTCAGTACCGTTGATGAGATAAGGGATATGCCTATCACTTTGCCAACCGGTGAGGTTATTAAGCTGAGTGATATCGCTGCGGTAAAATTGACTAACAAAGATGTCAGTGCTATTTCACGGACCAATGGTAAGGACAGTATAAACATTTCTATACAGAAACAATCCGGGAAAAACACAGTGCAGGCAGCGGATTTGGTCAACAAGGAGATTGAGGAACTCAGAAAAGATTATCCAAATATAGACATTGATGTAGTGTTAGATAGCTCGACTATAATCAAGGATTCTATCAACAACTTGACAACAAACGCCGTTATAGGTTCGATACTTGCTGTTGTCATTCTGTATATCTTTTTAAAAAATATAAGAACAACACTTGTTATAGGAACATCAATCCCTATATCTCTGATTGCATCGTTTACGCTGTTGTATATCAATAAAATAACATTAAATATGATGACCCTTGGTGGGTTGGCACTGGCTGTAGGTATGTTGGTGGACAGTGCTATTGTGGTGTTGGAAAATATATATCGCTTTAGATTGGAAGGATACTCTAAACAGGAAGCTGCTATAAAAGGTGCGTCTGAAGTGGGTATGGCCATCACTGCGTCTACTTTAACTACAATAGCAGTGTTTATTCCTATAGTATTTATAGAGGGAATGATAGGAACTGTATTTAAAGATTTTGCTTTGACAGTTACTTTATCCTTAACTGCTTCGCTGTTGGTATCTTTGACATTTATACCCATGTTATCGTCTAAAATTTTAACAGTAGATAATGGCGGACAGCATGATGATTGTCACCCTGAGCAGAGCGAACGGGTCTCAAACAATTTAAAATGCAGATTCTTCACTATGTTCAGAATGACAAAAAAGACGTCCGGAAAGAAAAAACTAGAGTCTATTTCCAATATCCTTGATGATGTATTTAACAGAGTAGGGGATTTATATAAAAAGTTATTGTCTACAAGTCTCGAACGCAGAAAGACTGTTGTAATTGTTTCAGTAGTTATATTTGCTTTGAGTATGGCCAGTTTATTTGGTGTGGTTACGGAATTTTTCCCTACTATGGATGAAGGGACTATATCTATTGATATAAATATGCCCTTAGGGACAAAAATTGAAAAAGTGGATAAGCTGGCCGGTGTTGTTGAGGAAAAACTGGCAGGGATTGATGAAATAGATGTGATATTTACCAATGTAGGTGCAGGAAATATTCTGATGGGCGGCAGTTCCGGCAGTGACAAAGGGACCATCTCGGTTAGATTAGTCAAATTGAGGGACAGAAAGAGAAGTACTGCTGAGGTTGCAGAAGAAATCAGGACCTTAGTGAAGGATATTCCGGGTGCGGAGATTCTGGTAGGGGTGACATCAAGTATAGACATGATGGGAGGAGTAAGCACACCTATAAGCGTGAGTGTAAAAGGGGATGACCTGGGAGTATTAGAGGAAATATCTGATGATTTTAAACAGATTATTGAATCTGTGGAAGGAACCAGGGAGGTCAAAACCAGTTTAAGTGAAGCGGTACCCGAAATTGAGGTTTTGATAGATAAGGATGTTGCCGCGACTTATGGTCTGACGACAGCTCAGATTGCATCTGCTGTTAAAGGCGGGGCAACCGGATCCACGGTGACTAAGTATAAGGAAGAAGGCAAGGAGATAGATGTAGTAATAAAAGTATCGGGAGATATCACGGACAGCTTGTCTGATTTTGAACAGCTGAGCATAACCGGTCCGACCGGGGTAAATATACCGCTGACACAGGTGGCAGATTTAATCATAAAAAAGGGACCTATTCAAATAAGCCGAGAACAGCAGGAAAGAGCGGTGACCGTCACCGGTCAGATCGCAGACAGGGACATGAGCAGTATCACTGCAGATATTGCTAAAAAGTTACAAGAGTATGAGATGCCCAGAGGTTATCACTACAATATAGGCGGGGAACATGAAGATATGGTGGAGGCTTTTGAACAGCTCTTTTTAGCTCTTGCACTTGCGGTAGTGTTGATATACATGGTAATGGCCGCACAATTTGAATCGTTAATACATCCATTTATCATTATGTTTACTGTGCCTCTGGCCTTTTCCGGTGGAGTGCTGGCCCTATTTATAACTAGAAGGGCCCTGGGGGTAACATCTCTCATAGGGGTAATTATATTAGCAGGTATTGTAGTGAACAATGGTATTGTACTGGTGGACTATATCAATGTATTGCGCAGCGAGGGCAAAGAAAGAACTGAAGCTGTTACTACGGCAGGGACGGTCAGATTGAGGCCGATTTTAATGACCACATTGACCACAATTTTAGGGCTTGTGCCGATAGCTCTTGGTATTGGTGAAGGAGCGGAATTGCAGGCACCAATGGCGACAGTGGTTATAGGTGGATTAACTTTATCTACAATTTTAACCTTAATATTTATTCCGGTACTGTACACAATATTTGATGATATTTCAGATTCCCTCAAGTCAAAATTTAGGAGAGCATCACAGAGTGCCTAAGAGTATAAAAACGAGGTGAAAAAGTGGGGTCATTAAAGGAGCAAAGGAAAATTGAAATTATTGAGGCTGCAATCAGGGTGTTTGGGGAATATGGTTATCATGAGGGTAAAATGGAAGAAATTGCAGACAAAGCGGGTATTGGAAAGAGCACTATATATGAATACTTTAGCAGCAAGAAAGAAATATTTCAGAAGATGCTACAGCATGTGTTTGAAACATATATAGAAGAGGTCCAAAAAGCTACTTTAAAGAAGAGCAGTGCGAGGGATAAATTCATGGCGCTGTTAAATTATCACTGGAATTTTATTGATCTATATGTCGATACCATAGAGCAAATCTTTTTTCAGTTTAAAAATGTTTCAGATGAAATCAGTCCGTACATCATACGTGCGCATAAAAGCATGGTCGATTTTCTCTTCGGAATCGTTGCAGGGGGAATAAAGACGGGGGAGATTCGGACTAACATAGATAAAGAAAAGGCTGCTTTCATAATGTTGAGCATCGTTGCCGGCAGTAATTTTATGAGATGCTCCCCTAAAGATAAAAAATATGATGATATTGATGCTATGCATATTATTGATATTTTGTTTGAGGGCTTGAGCGGTTAAGGATAATAAAAAAATATTTCTCATCCGGGGAGATTGCATATATATATACATATATATATGCAATCTCCCTATTTGTCTTTTTTGTAGTAAATTAGCACCGTTTTTTTGCTATAATAGTGGAAATTGCTTGAAATAAAGACACAATTATATAATAATTATATGTAAGAGATTGTACGAGTGATACGCCGGACCGTATAAAAATTGCTATCTTGGAACTGACAGATACAGGAGCAGACCCATGTGTGTCTCCGTGACCCACGAAGTATCTTGATTTTAAGTCATCCTGAGACGGACAGTATATGTTTGGCCCGCGAAGGATTTCTTATACAGTCCGGCATATTAGAAATTAAAATAATTAATAAGGGGGTTTCAGTTATGAAGTGTGAACATTTGCAAGCCTGTCCATTTTATATTTATAACGACAAAATGGATATAGAAAGTGGTATAGGTAAAATGTATAAGAAACGATATTGTTTAGGAAACAAAGAGGAATGTGCACGGTATATAGTTAATAAAGAATTGGGTGCAGAATTTGTTCTTGTGAACCTTTATCCTAACATGCACGGAAAAGCAGATGAAATTATTGCTCAAAGCAAATAGCATTAACATATTATAGGAGGGAAAAATTGAAAAATAAAATATGCAAGAAAATAGTAGTAGTTATTATTGCTATCCTAATATTTAGTTTGTTCTTAGGCATAATAGCATCAGCAGATGATAATTTTAAAAATTTGAGGGCATGGTTTGGAAACATCAGTATTTATAGGAATAACCAACAAGTGCATTTAGTTGGCGATGATAAGCCTTTTATTATTGATGGCAGGACATATGTCCCTTTAAGGGTGATGGCAAATATCTTCAATAAAGAGGTTGGTTGGAACGGTGCAAATTATAGAATAGATTTAAACGATAAGCCGGGTGATAATTTAATTTATCTGACACAACAGCTAACCGAGGCCCAGACAAAGGTTCGCAAGCTGGAAACTGAGGTTGCACAGTTAGAAAAAGAATTAGCAGACAGAGATAGATATGGCAAAAGAGGCAACATAAGAGAACTAGAATCATATTTAAATAGGCAACATGGTACATATAAGAAAATTGAATTTGACATCAATTTATATGAGGGAAAAAAGGACACAATAGAGGTAGATATATATGTAGATTTAGATTATTATGAATATGAGTGGGATAAACTGTCTAAATCAAATAAAAAAAGCTATCTTCAGGACATTGCAGACGATATATTATATGATTATAAAAATGCCGATGTGGAAGGTCTAATAATGGACAGTTCCACGAGTAAAAACAAAACATTAGTGTCATTCTATACAAAATCAAATGGTACTGTGGTGGTAGACACTGACTATGAATGGGATAGTGGTAAGTATGGCAGTTTATATGATTTAGAAGATGATCTAAATGATTATTATAACAAGCATGAGGGTGTATATTTTGATATAGAATTATATGGTGATAAGGATGATATCAGGGTATATGTTGTTGCAGAATATGATGATCTATATTATCTGGGCAAAAAAGAAATAAAAAAATATCTACAAGAATTGTATGATGAGATAATATGGGCATTTCCAAAAGCATATGTAGACGGATACATAGAAGATGATTATACAGAATATTACTTTTCTTTTGATAAATGGGGAGATGTATATTTAGACTAAAGGTGACATAGAGATGTCAGGCTGTGTGAAAATTGTCACTCTTACTATAAAAACAAAAAGGATCTTTGAAGGTTTGAGGGGTTCAGAAATCTTTGAAGGTCTTTTAATTTTCAACAAACAATTTAATGTTACGAGTATATTACAATTGATATGTTGTGTAAAGTGGATAATGATTTTTGCCGATATATCACTATGAAGGAGTGTCCTTAAAAACCTAATACAGCTACAATAAAACAAGTGTTTTTATCCCGGTACATATTAGGATAAATAACGTTAACGAATGATTTTTTAAGATCGACTCCAATCTATCCCGGGAGGAACATACCATGATTATAAAAATGGGCAGAAAAGGGAGCATAATGGGTCTAACAATAACATTTTCTATTATTTATTTTCAATATATTTATAGCGCTTCCCGAATTTAGTTTTGGGCAATCAGGCAATTTTGTAAATTTAGATATAAAGGCAGTTTCGGACAAGGGCGAAATACCAAAAGGTGCAAAAGGTGTAGACTATAATTTGAGCTATATAAAATTAGTCTTCGATAAGAATTTTAGATTATCCGGTCCGGACAGAATAAATGGTATTGCAATTATTCAAAACGGCAGACCGTTGGAATTGAACAATTATGAAAACTATAAATTTGGAATGAGTGATGCGGGCGGAGCCATAACCCTCACATTAAGGGACGGACCGCCATATGGAACCCATATGCATCCGTTGAGGTTGAGGACACATACCCTTATTTTATAACAAGGGGAGAGGGCGAGTTTCCTGTACCGATAGCCTACTCTTCAGATATTAATGCAACTGATGATATACGGTATTTAGATCATGACAACAAAGAGATGATATTATCGGGGGATAGAATCACAAATTTAAGTTCGGGCGGAAGTGTTTTTATATATTTTGACAGGCCTATAAGAGCGGATAAACAAGTTGTAAGGCTATCTTTGTTGGATGCAACAAGACTGTATAAGTTGCCTAAGGCATATGTTACAAAATATGATAGTGTCGGTATTATTTATGATGAAAAAATGATCTATAACCTCCATGATTTTGGAAATAAAGGCAAAAAGATATTTCCAAATGATAAAAGGCTCAGTAACAAAGACATGAACAACATTATATCCAATATCAAAAATGATAAAAATCCTTATGAGGTCGATAAGTTTAAAATATTGGAAGATTTAAACCGTTTGGATTCCGGCAAGGAACCTCTATTTATGGAGGAAATTCCTGTGGGCAGTGTAGAGATAGTAAACGGGAACATATTGAGGGTGACACCTCGATATGGATTTGAAGAATTAAATAAATACGGGCTGTGGGTAGACAAAAGGGTAATTGAGGATCTCAATAGATTCAATATGGAACATAATTTAAAATTAACTTTTTGGACTCGAGCGGATAACCAAAATACAGTTGCAAATTGGTTGGATCCTAATGATACCGGGGCAGGCGGTATATACGAAAACATTCAGGCATCATATAAGCAGTATACATTATTCGGGGCACCTCAGTACGGGCCTCAAAAACCTATGGTGTTAGATCCGGATAGGGAGGTAATACCAAACCCTATGCAGGCAGTTATAGAATAGTGCTTTACTTTAATAATCCATACGGAACATGGAGCGGAAGACAGTTAGAAAGAATAGAGACCGGATTGATATTTAATTTAATATCTAAAGGACATCCAAGAATCTTAGATAAGAGGCCGGCAGGTTATGCTGATATTTATTATAATGGAAACATTCCAACCTTTGCAATCAGTCTCAGGAACATAAACGGAATAGAAAAATATTTTTTTAGGGTAATTTTTGAGGATATAGACGGGAAACTGCAATTTAATACCTCGTCCGGGCTGACAAATTTGTTAAACAGCAAGATAATAGATGCCGGTTTTGGAGATAACTTTTTGGATACGGGCTTTATTTCGCAGGTAATGTCAAATATTTCTATGATAGGAGAATATATTTTCATTAAAGACAGGCTGCTGAAAGAGGCTTATTTATATATTCCAGTAGAATATCTATATGCTAATGAGACATATATGGAGTCCTAAGCGTAGTGCTAAGATCAAGAAGTAGGGTACCAACGGAGGATAATAGAACCGGAATTATAACTCCCTATGGAACAGTTATTGGTAGGGGCCTAAGAAGGTTGGAAGCTATAAGACTGGATTACAAGGAACCAGTCAAAGAAGAAACCTTGAGAAGACAATTGATGCAGTATATTTTAAGATCTCCAATTGTGCAGGTTGATGGCAGCGGCTATGGTACATATATTTTAGAAATTCCGTATACAGGAACCCTTCTGAGGACTTTTATTTTTTGGTGAGTAATTATAATATTACGAATATATTACAATCTGTAAATTATATAAAGCAAATAACAGATTTTGCCGATATATTACTAAAGGAGTGTCTTTAAATAAGGGGGGTCCCAAAATGAGAAGAGTTATATTTAAAATAAATATATGGCTGATTATATTGTCATTAATGATAGTAGGTATTGTTGCGGTACAGCCGGTATATGCGACAGGCGTAGGAGAAGTGGAGGTCCAAAATTTATATAAAAATCAGGGTTACAGATATTTTCCCAAATTACCTAATGTTTCTGTAGATAAATTTTTTACAGTGAGTTTTTCTGAACCGATTAAATATGACACTATAAATAATAATAATATTGAGCTTATAGAAAAACAAACCGGCGAGGATACCAGTTTAGTATTTGAAAAAATAGATGATGAGAAGGTAAGGGTTATACCCCAGCAATCTTTAATAAAAGGAAAAAGTTATTATTTGATTATACACAACAGAATAAAAACAATGTAAACATACTAGAAGACAAAATGACATTATCTAATATAGATATAAATGGAGACATATACATATCCGGTGACAAGATTGTGCTTGAAAATGTAAATGCAAAGGGTACCATATATATCAATATAGGAAGTAAGGGCACCATACTTTTAGATGGGACAACAGCACCAAGGGTAGAAATAGTGCCGATAGTATATGCTATAAGTCCTGAAGACATTAACATTACTATAGAGAGCAGTAAAATAGGAACATTGGAGGATTTAAACATTCCTAGTCTTATAATCATAGACAATGATACTAAAATAGATAGATATTTAACAAATGTTACTGTAGATGAGCAGGAATCAAATCCGGATTCAGGTGTAACTCAGGCGGTATATTTCAATGCTTTGCCGCCGGAAGTAAAAGCATTAAATAATACAAAACAAAGTTTTCAAATTTTAGTGCAGGTTACAGGTGCCACATTTAAGGAAGATTTAGATGGTTTTAGTTATGACAGGGCATTTAGAGTAGTCAGTGCGCCTACCGGTTTTGGTGTAGGTACATTGTCTAACGGGAAACCGGATGTATGGGCTGTGCGCAGGGTAAGTCCTAACATATTGAAAATAAGAATAGACGGAAGGTTTCCGCTGTATTTAGACGACAGAATAATATTTCAATTTAGTGAAAATGCTTTAAATGAGAGGGATAGAAATATTAAGCTTGAAAAAGATGTTGTATTTGTAAAATTGTTGGCAAAGTGAAGGAACCTCGTTTTTAGATCCTTCGCGGGCCTCGTTTTTATGATCTAACCCAATCCGACATTCAAGTCTTTCAAATACAGCATCTTCCATCTGTTAGCATTTTTATTAAATCAAAGGTATCCTATTTATTATTAATTGAATGTTGGATTGATGGTAGGTCAAATGCAACCAAACATCAAATTTGCACAACCGAAGGGAATAAACAAATTTGCAATGTTTGACTGCGATACTGTCCGTATCAGGATGACAACACCGAAGGTGTCATTCTGAACGCATGTGAAGAATCTTTGTTGGTTATTCATTTATCGTGGTATAAAAACAATATGTGTAAAATTTGAACGCAAATGAAGAATTCCATTAAATAATCCAGGGGGGAACCACAACATGGCCATAAATACAAACAAAAAAAAGAACATAACAAATCTAGCACTAATATTTTTCATTATTTTTAATATATTCATACAATTTCCCGAACCCGGTTTTGGGCAATCGGTTAACGCTGTAGATTTATACGTAAGGGCCTTTTCAGATAAAGGCGAAATATTGAAAGGTACAAAAGATATAGATTACGATATATCCTATATAAATTTACTTTTTGATACGGATTTTAAAATAAAAGAAGCAGATTTAGCTAAGATTGAAATCATACAAAATGGCAGGCCGGTATCACTAAACAAAGAAAATTACAAATTTTATGTAGATGGTACAAACGGTGTTATAGCCATTACATTAAAACATGGGCCTCCTGATAAAACTCATATGCATCCGTTCAGGTTAAGGCCGCATACTTTATATAATATTTATATACCGGAAGGTATATTGCAAAATAACGAAGGGAAATACAATAAAGCTATTTATCATACTTTTGTAACCAAAGCAGAGCCTGGTAATACATACGCAAATGACATTCTAAAAAGGACAAAACCGGCACATAATGATATAGAAATAAATTTTCAAGAAGGGAAAATAGAATTTGAATTTGTAGATGATGTAAAACTGGTTGATGATTTTGAGAAAAACAAAGGCCAGTACTTGGAGATAATTTCAGAACCAATGGATCCCGGTATACCTTCTTATAATATGCCCCCAACATATCAATACACAGAAAACATAGATAGCTTTGACGTATATACTTCCGGAAATAAACTTGTACTCAAACACAAAAATGGTGCATTAAAAGACTTTGCAAAATATACGATCAGGCTAAAAGACGAGAGTTTATTTCTGAAAAATAGTGAGTTTTCAACCGGTCCAAATTCTAAGATATTTAATGCTGCCGAAAGAGGGGATATGAGCTACGAAGAAATAGTTTTTTATACAGATAACATGTTAGAAGAAACATATCCGAGAAACAATGCGGAAAATGTAGAAGTAGAATCTACTATAGAGTTTAGGTTCAAATATCCTGTTGAATTTATAGATATAATTGAAAACGGAATTAAAAAATTAGGTAAAAACAAAGTAAAAATTTCATCAGATGGGAGAGAATTTGTTCTAGATGAAGGTGATATTTATTTAAGTACAAGACCGGGAACTAATGATACTGTTTTAGTACTTAATGTTAATGATCATGAACCTAATAAAATATTTCCATTAAGAAGACATACAGTATATAAAGTAACTATAGAAAAAGGAGCAATACGGTTTAAAGACTATTGGGATACAATTAATAATGAATCTATTTCTAATAAAGAAATTAATTTATATTTTATAACCAGGGGAGAAGGAGAGTTCCCTGTGCCCATTGCCTATACATCAGCAGATAAGTATGGAAAAGATAACAAAGACGATATACGTTATTTAAATCATGA
Source organism: uncultured Alkaliphilus sp. (assembly GCA_964406195.1). GTDB lineage: Bacteria > Bacillota > Clostridia > Peptostreptococcales > Natronincolaceae > JAAZJW01. The sequence goes on from CAYOQX010000004.1 coordinate 21,399, forward strand.
TGATAAAGAAATAATAATGCCGGAAGATAAGGTAACAGAATTAAGTACAGATGGAAGTATACTCATACATTTTGACAGGGACATACAAGCAGATAAACAAGCGAATATAGAACTGGACAAAGAGGGTGGACAATCCTTATTATTGGGTTTAACAAGGCTATATAAATTGCCTAATGCCTATACTATAAAATATGATAGTAAAGGCGAGGTTTATGATGAAAAAGTAATATATAAACTTTATAATTTCGATAATAAGGGAAAAAAAATATTTCCCAGAGATGAAAGAGCGAATATGAATAATATCATAAATAATATTACAGTAAACGATAATATTTATGATATAGATAAATTTAGAATTCTAGAGGATTTAGGTTCATTGGATGTTTTTATTGGCAAAACAGACCCTCTATTTATGGATGAGGTTTTGGTAGGAAATGTAGAAATTATAAATGGAAATATATTGAAGGTAACACCTAAATATGAACTTGAAGCATTAAATAAATACGCACTATGGATAGATAAAAGAGCAATAGAAGATAAAAACAGATATAATATGGAACATAATTTAAAGCTAACTTTTTGGACAAAGACGGACAATAAAAATACAGTTGCAAAATGGTTGAAACCGGAAGACACTAGGGCAGAGAATATAAAAAATCCCGAAAAAATCGAAGATATAAATAATTCGGATGAAATTGAAAATATTAAAGAGGATTCCCATGCTCCCTACAAATCTTACACCTTATATGGGGTGCCGCAATATGGTCCAGGGGTGCCTATAGTATTAGATTTAGATAAAGAAGTAATACCAAGGGCACAAGACGATATTTTAGAACAAATACCGAATGATGCCAGAAACACTAGAAGAATAAGTTATGATGCATTAAAGGAGATTGAATTAATAGATGTATATCCAACAGAAGTCAGTATTGAACAAGCTAAAAATACTAAAAAGGAAGCTTATAAAGAAGAAGCAAAACAAATAACAAGACAAGAGGCAATAGACAAAGCAAGAGAAGAAGCAATAAAAAATGAAGAAGAATTTAGCGAGTTTGATTTTGATGATAATAAATTCGATGAAGATTTTGAAGAGATATATGATGATTTGTTTGAAAAATTGTGGGAAGAAAAATTTTTAGAAGAAGAAAAAGCAAATATAGAAAAGGAGCTTGAAATAGATCAATATGAATTTTTCTATTATTTTGAAGATGGGGTTAAAAAGACAAAAATATATTTATATCCAAACAAAAAATTACAGAGAGGGAAATATTATAGATTAGAAGTTCCAAAAGATACCTTACAAACTAGGTCTGCTAATGATGTTGATGTATTATGTGTAGACTTTGTTGTGGAAGGTAAATGGGATAGTGATGATAAGGGAGTTTACTTTGCCGTAAATAATCAAGTCAAAGTAACAGATATATGGTCTGAGAGGGAACATGTATTTAAAATATTTGGTCATAATTTTCATGAAAAAGTTGAGAAAGTGGAGCTCGTGCCTTTGGAGGGTAGAGTTACGGAAACCAGTCAGGGTGAACCTGTAGTTATAGAAAGAAAAGACATAGAATTTAGAAGCGTAACAGAACTTTGGATAAAAATACGGGGGGAAAATGCCAGAAAATTATCTACAGAGCCGTATACAGGTAGTTATAAAATAAATCTTTATTTTAAGAAGACAGATGGAACTTTAAAGGAATTAGAAGGTGAATTCGATTTAAAATTTTATGTAGTATCCAAAGGTCATCCCAAAATTTTACACAAAGAACCGGAAGGCAATGCTGACAAATGGTTTAATGAACACAATTTGAGTTTAGAAATCAATCCCAAAATCATAAACGGTATAAAAAGATATTTCCTAAAAGTAACCTTTGAAGACATAGATGGTGAATTAATCTTTAACGATACAAATGGAATTACAAATCTATTAGGAAGTGCAATATTATCTTCTAATTCTACGGTTAATTATTTAGATACAGATTTTTTACAGCAGGTATTATCTAATCCTTCATTAATGGAACATATTTTTAACAAAGATAGAATAAAGCGAGAAGCATATTTATATATTCCTGTAGAACTTTTGGATCCACAGGCTACATATCAAGTTATTATTCCGGAAGGAGTAGTGGCTAATGATGCTGCCGAATCAGAAAGATATAATGAGTCTATACAATGGTCATTTACTACCAAGGCTGTACCTTCTGTTACAGAAGATGACATTATAATACAAAGTGTAATAGAGAATTATAATTCAGATGTACCTTTGATCATATACGGGGACCTGTTTTATGCGCCTACTGTGGAAGTTTATTTTAATGATATAAGGGCAGATTATGTTAGGCTGGTTGAAACCGAAGATGGCGAAAGATATTTAGAAGTATATCTTCCAAGCGGTAGGGACAGATTAAGAACCGGGTTATACAACATAATTGTACAAAATAGTGAAAACCATCAGGTAGAGACTTTAGGCACTTTAAGTGTCGTACCTAGAGGGGGGCACATTCCACAGGAAGGGATACGTATAAAAGAAAGCAACAGACGTGAGGAAGTAGTAGAAATAGTAGCTAGAAGTGAAGATACTTTAACTTTAAATAGATATGGCACAGATAGAAGCATAGAATTAGATTTAGATGAACTTATGGGTAATGATACATTAGTTAGGAAAATTCAATTTTTAGACGGTAGTAGTATAAGAGAACTGTCAACTTATTCAAAATGGGCAAATGTTGATATTTATAATATTAGAGTATTGGGCGGCAGGAGAGAAGAAAATACCGTATATGTAGGTCGTACGGAAGCATTTTTAGCAGACAACTTAAAAAGAAACTTACAAAATTACAATATAAAATCCGATATTATTCAAGTAATCGGTGACAATGTGGTTTTTGAAAGCATATATATGGAGATTCCATATACAACCGGGAACGAAAATAATTTCAAGGTTCTAAGATATGACCAAGCTTTAAGGAGCTGGACAGAAGAAGGTTTTTATATTAATAATATAGACAAAAAAGTCATAGTTACAAGTTATAATCCGGGGATGTTTGTAGTAGTTGAGCCTAAGTATTAAAAACAATTGCGTCATTCTGAAAGGGACCGGGGGACTGGTGCAGTAACCCATTGAACGATTGTTGAACTATCGTTAAACTGTTGTTGAACTATTGTTTAACCATTATTATATACTGTCCGTCCCAGGATGACAACACCGAAGGTATCATTCTGAACGCATGTAAAGAATCTCATTTTATTATTTATTAGCAGGTCTGAACATTAGACAAGGGGGCGATCGGTGTGAAACAGTTGAAAAAAATAACTAGTGGTGTATTTAAAAAGGTTATAAGCATAATTTTAGTTTTGATAATGGTATTGGGAATTATGCCATTAGAAGGATTGTTTAGTTATGCGGATGATGAACCTCAAATTAATAATATTATAGTAAATAAAACCTATGAAAATCCAAGTGAACTAGGAACTTATTATATAACATTGCTTGGTAAAAATTTAGATAAAGCAAGTGTACGAATAATAGATAGTGATGGAAATTTGGCTACACCTAAAAAAAGTTCTGAATCTACCTCAAATGTAGCACAATATACCTACCATGCAGCTGAAATAGGTGAAAAATTGTTTATAGGGGAATGTTTTTATTCACTTGGCGAAGAAATTATGCCTAGAATAACTAGTATATTGAATGAAAAGGAAGATGGCAAATATAAAAAAGCTAGTGATAATATATTAGGAGAAGGACAAGATGCTATATTATATGGAGATGAAATATCTAATTTAAAAAAAAATAATAATGAATGTACAATAAAGGCTTATTTTGTACAAAGTACAACTGAAATTCCAATAATAGATGATGATATTAAAGAAGAGGGTTTTATTGAAGAAAATGGTATTGAAGAAACTATTACTGAAAGTAATCCCATAATCAGAAAAAATTTAGGTACTTCATTAGGTAGCTATAGTCTTGTATTTAAACAAGAAATCGAGGAACATGGTGTTAATATCTCAATAGAGCATAGGTATAAAAATATAGTGAATAAAAGAGGAAAATTAAATATAACCGGGAATGTTTCAATGTTTCCAACTAAAGGTCCTGCAGAGACATTAGTAACTGTTACAGCAGATACTATAGAATCAAATATAAGTGTATTTCTCATGAAAAAGGGAGAAAAATATAAATATACTAAAGAAAATATGGTTTTAGATGACACTATAAAGCATAATAAAGATAACAATAAAGAAAATATAAGTTTTGTAATTCCAAAGGGAATAAAAAATGATAAATATGAAATAGTATTTACAAATAAAGTATCAACTCCTGATGGAGATATAGATTCTCAAATAAATAAGTATAAAGTATTAGGAAATAGTGATGATGAAGAAAATTTTATTCCATTGGAATTTATAGTAGTTGATGGAAGGAGTTCAGTTGAATTAAGAGGCATAGATCCTTCTTGCAGTTCTATAAAAGGAACTGATGCAAAAATACATGGATTAAACATAATAAGAATAAGTAATAATTTATATGAAGGTGGGAGATTAGATAGTTCAAACATAGCCTCTGATGGAGTAAAAGAACTTGAACTTACATATAAAGACGGACAATATGATGGTAAAAAAGTGGATACTATAACTAGAAGGATAACAGTACAAATAGGAAGCAATGCTGCTATTATTGGTTATCAGTCTGTTGGAGGTGATGTTTATGATTATCTTGATATTATAGTACCTGAAATTGATGATATGGAAAAGCCAAAAAAGGACGTTATAATTATTATAGAAGATAAAATAGAATTTGAAGATGAAACAAGTGTAGAATCAGTAGAAAGAGATATCATTGCAGGTGGATTTATTTATAAAGAAATCGACTATGAACCAAAGATAACTAGTGTAGTTCCAAGTATAATTTCTGTTGATAATTCCAATAAGATAGCAAAAGACATTGTAATTTCAATTACAGGGGAGAACTTCTTAAAGTATGGATATTTAGAAGATGGAAAATTAAAAATAAAGACACCGGAAATTAGTATAAATAATCAGGATGGGTCTAATAAATGGTTTGATAATGAAAACATAAGAATTTATGATAAAAACGGTATAAAGCTAGAGGATAAATTAGAAGAACAATTAGGAAACATTGTAAAAATAAAGATTAAAAAAGGGAGTGATATACCGGATGCTATAATAGATACTACTGTATCCCTACTGAAATTACAAAACCCACTTGCAGTTGAATCCGATGGAGATAGGGGTGCTAGCGATACTTGGGACATAAAGTTTGTAAAAGTTTCATCAGATAAGACACCAAGTATATCAGAAATAGTTCCAAACATCGTAACAATAGATGGAGAAAAAGATGTAAAAATAATTGGAGATAAATTTTATCCGGGGGTTAAGATATATATTGATGGTGAGGAAATAAAGAACATAAAAAGAAATGAGACCGGGACAGAAATAGCATTTGACGCTCCACCTAAGCCAGAAGGTTATTATCAAATAATTGTACAAAATGAAGAAGGCGGTTTGGTAACTTATAATGATTTTCTTTATGTAAAAACCTATACCGATCCTAGAATTACAGATTTCAACCCTAAAAAAGGAACAGTAGGAACTTTAGTAACTTTAACAGGTGAGAATTTACTGCCACCGAACCCATCAGTGAGTGAGTTGGATGGTATAGGGATACACAAAATTATAGGCACAAGAGTGCTTTTAGGTGGAAAAGATATAAATGAATATAACTTAGAAGACGACAGGATTATATTAAAGGACTATGTAGTATCCGAGGATGAGGGAGACAATATAGATAATATAGTCGAGATTAAAGATGGGAAACTTCAGTTAGCCGATTACTACCATAGTATTATTTTGCAAGAAAAAACTGGTGATAATTCTGACGGCTCATATTATAAAATATATTTTGATACCAAATTAGGAAAAATATTGTTGACTGATGGAGACAAAAATATATATGAGTTGCTGGTAAAGGATAGCGATATTTATGGTAGAAAAGCAGGGCAGAATGAACAAAAATTGTTCATTAAAGACGGAGAGGTTACAATAGGTAATGGAAATGATGGAAATAAAAAGATTTTAGTTATGAAAACACCTTATAAAACTAGTATGGTAGCAGAAAAAACAGGTAATGGAGAAGAGGTTGAAAAGAAAAAAATAACTGGGAACAGAGTTAAAGTGTTAAACAACAACGAATTAATGTTTGAGGTACCATTCAAGGATTACGATGGCTACTATGATGTAACTATAATAAATCCAGACACAAAAAAAGATTCTAAAACAGGAGATAATGGTTTTTATTATTTTTCTAATCCACAAATTGTGCCCAAGATTACTGAAATAAAACCAAATGAGGGTTCTGTAAACGGGGAGTATTATATAGATATAATAGGTGATGATTTTGAAGAGTTTGCTGATGGTACAAAACCTACTGTTACAATAGGAGGAATAAATGTTGATGTTAATGATATAGAAGTTTCTCCAGATGGCAAAAATCTAAGAGTTAAAGTGCCTAGATATCCGGGCAATCTTGAAAAGGAAACAGACATAGGCAAGAAAACAGTTGCGATAGTTGTTGTAAATCCAGGCGGTGGCAGTGCAAGCAAGGAAGATGGATTTACTTATATGATTCCAATAAGTTATCCTAAAATATATAATCTTGTATTGCCTAGGGGCTCGGCAGCGGGTGGTGAAAGTGTAATTATAGAAGGCTCGGATTTGAGGTTTTATGAACCATATGAGGATTTAAACAACAACGCACAGTGGGATGAAGGCGAACCATTTAGAAATTTAAATGATAATAAGAATGAAGATGATGGTAAACCAATATGGGATGATTTAAGATATTGGAGGAATGAAGGGCAAAAAGAAAAATATGAATATTTTTTAGAAAAAGAAAATGGTTGGAATGAGCTTATAAAACCTATATTGCCAAAAATATATTTTGGTGGAGAGCAGGTAGATATCATAAATTTTACAGCTAGCACTATAGAAGTAGAAACACCTAAGGGTAGTAGAGGGCCTGTAGAGGTTTATTTGGTAAACAATGATTATGGAACATCTAACAAGGTTATATTTACTTACGAAACATTAAATCCTAGGATAAATACTATATTACCGGCAACAGGAAGAAAACAAGGCAATGAGAGGGTTGAAATAATAGGTGAAAATTTCAAGGAGAGCAAGGTTAATATAATAAGTTCCGAAAATTCTAAAAAAAATCAAACATTTCAGTTAGTTCAATTTGGTGACCTCAGGGATACTAACATTTCTAACAGGGATGTATCTATAGATGCAATACAAAACTCAGGTAAAATAATGGATAACAAGTCCACAGTAAAAGTAGGTAATTTAACTGTAAAATATGATGCGACACAGGATGAAAAGAAACTGAATTTTATCATAGAAGAGGGTGTTGGTGAAAATAAAACAACCTATAAACTGGAAAATGTTGAATATGACGGTAGTGAAGTATTTTTACCGGTGAAATTTCTTAAAGATGATGATGGAAATAGTTATGATGGTTATGAATATGTGAGAATAATGTTAGAAAGGGTACCAGGGACCGGTACTATTAATAGACTTCGTGTAGACAGAGGTTTTTCTCCAAATGCTACATTAGAAAATCCGGCACATATAATTTTAAACACGCCAAGTTATTATTCCATAGGCGAGGTACCTATAATCGTTACTAATCCTGATGGAGGTACGGCCACGGGAACTTTTGAATATGCAAATCCTGATAGTAATCCTAAAATTATTAATATAACAAGGGACGGACAACAGCCACAATTAGGGAACAATGGTGCTATTAAAATACTTACGGTTAATATAAAAGGTGGAAGCACAATTGTTGTTGAAGGTACTGATTTTAGGGATGTAGGGCTTATAGAAATAGGAAACATAGCTAAAATAGAACGTAAAGATATATTAGCAAATGAGTCTAACAGATTAGTATTTAAAATGCCAGAGGTTAATGAAAGTGTATTTATGTCACTACATACAGTATATGTAACAAATGAAGATAAAGCAACTGCTTCTTCAGAAGGGGCATCACCGCCAATATACATTCAGTTTATAAAAGGTGAGTCTAATCCTCATATAGATGAATTAGACCCTCCCAGAGGCCCTACTACAGGCGGGAATACTGTCACCATAATAGGTAAAGATTTCAGACAGGCTATGGAAGGGCACGAAGGAGGAAAACTCAGGGTATATTTCGACAATAAACAAGTTCCGGATAGCGATGTAACATTTATAGATTATAAAACTATTAAAGTCAAAGCACCCTCCGGAACCCCCGGGTCCGTAAAAGTTAAAGTAGAAAACCCGGATGGGGAAATATCTAATGAAGTAGACTATACTTATGCAAGCAGTCCCAGAATAATATCCATAATCGATCCATTAGACAAAACCGAAAAATCAATAATTTCTACGGTATCTGTCGAAGGCGGAAATGAAATAAAACTAAAAGGTACAGGTTTTATGCAGGGCGCTGAAGTGTACTTTGCTCCTAAGGTTACACCGGTTACAGGCAGCGAAGGAGGCACAGGAAAGATTATACACATAGAAGGCAAACCATATACATTAGAAGTAGAGCCGGGCAGCCAAGGAGAAATTATTGACTTTAAAAATGAAGAAACCATAATTGTAAAAACACCTGCATTAAAAGCGGGAAGCAAGGGTGTAATTATAGTAAATCCGGATGACGGAGCAAGTCCGATATATACAAATTTAATTTATGGTTTACCGGAAATTGCGGCCCCTTCCTGGATAGCGGCGGAATTGGTTTACGACAGATTTATCAGAGTACATTGGGGGGCGGTATCAGGTGCGGCTCAGTACGAAATATTTGTAGTAATAGATGATAGAACTACAGAATTAATAGGTTCTACAGAACTTACTTCTTTCGCATACAGCGACTTAGAACCCAGAACGAGATATAAATTTGTTGTAAAAGCTGTAGGAGACTTTGGTTCTTCCAAACCATCATTAGAGAGTAATACTGTAAGGA
>CAYOQX010000005.1:0-2299 GCA_964406195.1 uncultured Alkaliphilus sp.
CAGGAGGAAAAGTAGCAATGTTAGACATAAAAAGAATCAGAACAAATTTAGATGAAATAAAGGCAGCCATGGCTAAAAGGGGAGAGGACGGTTCCAGTTTAGATGAGGTTGTTGAACTGGACAGGGATAGAAGGGGTTTGCTTCAGGAAGTAGAGAAGATGAGAGGTGAAAGAAACACAGTATCCAAAAAAATACCCGAACTGAAAAAGAAAGGTGAGGACACCTCGGAAATAATTGCAGAAATGAAGGAGCTTTCAGCGGCAATTAAGGATTTGGACGAGCAGGTAAAAAAGGTAGAGGACAGACTTGAATATGTGCTTCTCAGGATACCAAATGTGCCCCATCCGGAAGTACCGGAGGGTGATACTGAAGAATATAATGTAGAAGTAAAGAAATGGATGGAACCGAGCCGATTTGACTTTGAACCGAAGGCCCATTGGGATGTGGCTACGGACCTGGATATTATCAACTTCGAAGTTGCATCGAAAATAACCGGGGCAAGGTTTGCTTTGTACAAAGGATTGGGGGCTAGGTTGGAAAGGGCACTGATTAACTTTATGCTGGATCTGCATATTGAAAAGCACGGATATTTGGAAATACTGCCCCCGCTTATGGTAAATGAGGACAGTGCTACAGGAACGGGACAGTTGCCTAAATTTGAGGAAGATATGTTTAAGATATCAGAAAGAAATTATTACCTCATACCTACGGCCGAAATACCCGTTACCAATATTCACAGGGATGATATTATCCCGGAGGAACAACTGCCGATTAAATATGTATCCTATACACCGTGTTTTCGTTCCGAGGCAGGCTCTGCGGGGAGGGACACCAGGGGATTGATAAGGCAACATCAATTCAACAAGGTGGAACTTGTTAAATTTGTTAAACCCGAGGGTTCCTATGATGAACTTGAAGGGCTGATAAATGATGCGGAAAAGATACTGCAGATACTGGAGTTGCCATACAGAATAGTAAAAATGTGTGCAGGCGATCTGGGGTTTACCGCAGCCTTGAAATATGATATAGAAGTATGGATGCCGAGCTATGATGGGTATGTTGAAATTTCTTCCTGCAGTAATTTTGAAGATTTTCAGGCGAGAAGGGCAAATATCAGATACAGGCCGGAAGACAAAGGCAGGGTAAGATTTGTCCATACCATTAACGGATCCGGGCTTGCTATAGGCAGAACAGTTGCAGCCATGCTGGAAAACTGTCAGGATAAACACGGCAATGTTATTATTCCGGAGGCGTTAAGAGAATATATGGGGGGAACAGAACTTATAGGTAAACAACAGGAATAGCTGTCTCAATCCTGTTGTTTACTTGATACCCGGATAAACCCCAATTGTTTATCCAATATTCGGGTAAAACCCGATCGTTTACCAATATCTAAACAAAATCCAAAAATCACAATAATATAACAATTGATATTTAATCAAAAACATGTTAAAATTATCTTTGTGTGAAATAAAATGTTTGTTATGCACCTGTAGCTCAGTAGGATAGAGCAACGGTTTCCTAAACCGTAAGCCGGGGGTTCGAATCCTCCCAGGTGCACCATACAAAAAAGATTATCTTGTCCTTATAAGATATATGAAACACAATATGGAGATGCGAAAAAATGGATAAAAAATTTATGGCTTTGGCCATAGAGGAAGCGAAAAAGGCCTTTAATAAGAAGGAAGTTCCGATAGGAGCCGTTATAGTTAAGGACAATGAGGTAATAGCAAAGGCCCATAATTTTAAAGAGACTTCTAAAAATCCTATATACCATGCGGAAATACTTGCCATTAAACGTGCATGTAATGCATTGGGAAGGTGGAGATTGACAGACTGCACAATGTATGCTACAATAGAACCCTGCCCCATGTGAGCAGGTGCTATTCTGCAGAGCAGAATGAAAAAAATTGTAATAGGTGCAATGGATCCAAAGTCCGGTGCTTGCGGATCCGTGGTAAATCTCCTTAATAATCCCGGGCTTAATCACAGGGTGGAAATAAAAACAGGTATAATGGAGGAAGAATGTTACCTGCTTATGAGGGATTTCTTTAAATCCCTGAGAGAAGGACAAATCCGATAAAAATATTTAGGGTCCAAAACATTCATTAAAAAATTTGAAACAAATAAAAAACGGAGAGATGACCGAGCTGGTAAGGAGCATGCCTGGAAAGCGTGTAAGGTCGAAAGGCCCCGTGGGTTCGAGTCCCACTCTCTCCGCCATTAAAAAGTTTAAAAATTTGCCGTGCTAGACGGGAAGGTAGCGGCATCCTGTAACCTGCAATCCGCTATAGCAGGG
>CAYOQX010000005.1:2341-30059 GCA_964406195.1 uncultured Alkaliphilus sp.
CCTCTTTCGTGTGCCGTAGGAGCGCCTAATTTGAACTAACTATTTAGGTAACGCTCATGAGGACAGGTCAAACTAAGGTGCACGGCTTTAAAATTAAAATAAATATTTTAATAAACCCACGTCTTGGGACGTGAGGTTTTTTTATGTCCATATTGATAAACAGGCTCCACTTTGTTATAATTTTAAGAAAATAGTAGGGGGATTTGCAAATGAAATATATTGAGAATTATTCTACAAGTCCGCAATACAACTTAGCCTTTGAGGAATATGTTTTTAAGAATTTGGATTTGGAAGACGGAGGCTATGTTTTATTATGGATAAATAAACCTTCAATAATTGTGGGCAAAAATCAAAATACGGTTGAGGAAATCAATATGGAATATGTCAGGGAAAATGACATAGAAGTGGTTCGAAGGGTCACGGGAGGCGGTGCCGTTTACCATGATCTGGGGAACTTGAATTTTTCTTTTATCACAAAAGCCGAATCGGCTAAACAGATAGACTTTCAAACTTATACGGTCCCTGTCCTGAAGGCATTGGAAAAACTGGGGATACCCTGTGAATTGTCGGGGAGAAATGACATTACCATAAAAGATAAAAAATTTTCAGGTGTGGCGCAGAGCCTTATAAAGGGGAGAGTGCTGAACCACGGAACCCTCCTTTTCGATTCCGAATTAGGTGTTTTATCACAGGCTCTGAATGTTAAAAGGGACAAGATAGAATCTAAGGGTATAAAATCCGTATCCAGCAGGGTTACTAATATAAAACCTTATGTGAAGGAAGATATAGACATATTTGAATTCAGGGAATTATTGCTGGAAAATATATTTGAATATAAAAACAAACCGATTGAAAGATATGAATTGACCGAAGAAGACAAAAAAGCTATACAGCGAATGGTAGACGAAAGATATGACACATGGGAGTGGAATTTCGGAAGGTCGCCTAAATTTAATTATAAGGGTTATAAAAGATTTGCCGGCGGAGGGGTGGAAACAAGGCTCCAAATAGATAAGGGATTGATAGATAATTGTAAAATATATGGGGATTTTTTCGGAAAAGAAGATGTTACAGTATTGGAAGAAAAACTAAAAGGTATAAAATACAGTAAAGCGGAAGTGGAAAAAGCATTAATAGATTTTCCGGTCAGTGATTATCTGGGCAGAATTACCAGGGACGAATTTTTAACATGCTTATTTGATAATTAAATAAAAAATCTATAGGGAGATGAAAAATTGAAACTCGTTTGTATAGGGGACAGTTTAACCTTTGGATTTAAGATGACAAGGAAAAACAGTTGGCCGCAGATAGTGGGAAAAGGTTTGGAAATAGAGGTTGAAAACAAAGGTGTTTGCGGGGATACTACAGGAGGGATGTTATCCAGGTTTGGGCATGATGTTGTAATGGAAAAACCTGAATATGTGTTGATAATGGGCGGTTCCAATGATTTGATTTTTCAACTGCCCGAATCCGTAATACATTCTAATTTGGCCGCCATAGCATATCAGGCATGTCATTACAGAATACAGCCCATAATAGGTATACCAATACCTATAACATCTTCCGCCGCGGGACAGGATTTTAATCTGGTCGGTAATATTGAGGAAATCAATAAAAAGATACTGTCGCTCAGGGATTGGATATTGGATTTTAGCAGTGAGGAACAGATAAAGGCGGTGGATTTTTTTAAAGAATTTTATGATCCTGTCAGCAAGAAGGGAAAGAAAGATTTATATATAGACGATATACATCCTACAAAAGAAGGGAACATAAAGATGGCGCAGAAAGTAATTGAAATTATGGGTAAACATATACATAAAGCAGGAGGTGCCCATGGACTATACCGGAGAGATTCTAGGAAAAACATCTAAAGAGGTTGTCAGTTTCTTGAGGAATTCAAAACAATTTTCCCAAATCACAAGGATCGTAATAAAAATACTTCTAATTATAATTATGGCAAGGCTTTCTATCAAAATTGTCAACTCGATTATTGACAGGTTTGTTGAAAGGCAGAAAAAATCAAAGATGAATATTGATCTTGTAAGGGTAGACACCATGAAGGGTCTTATGAGGAGTTTGGCCAGATATATTATCTATTTTATAGCGTTTACGGCAATTATCAGTTTTTTCGGGATAGAAATTACCGGGCTGATAGCGACTGCCGGAATTGGCGGCCTGGCTCTCGGGTTCGGTGCACAGAACCTGGTGAAGGATGTCATCACAGGGTTTTTTATTTTATTTGAGGAACAGTTTGGTGTAGGTAATTATGTTGAAATAGACGGTGTTGAGGGCATAGTAGAAGAAATGGCCTTGAGGGTGACAAAAATAAGGGGTTTTAGCGGTGACCTTCATATAATTCCCAACGGTGAAATCAACAGGGTGACGAACAAAAGCAGTGGGGATATGAGGGCGCTTGTTGAAATGTCCATAGATTATGAGGAGGACATAGACAGGGCTATTGAAATTTTGGAACAATCAAGTGAACAACTCAGGGCGGAAAATGAACAAATTACAGAAGGACCAAATGTATTAGGGGTGGATAAACTCAAGGATCACGGTGTTACTATTTTGATTTTAGCCAAAACCGTGCCTATGGAGCAGTGGGGCGTGGAACGTCTTATGAGAAAAACCTTTAAAGAAGCACTGGAGAAGGAGGGTATAAAAATCCCTCATCAGAAAATGGTGTTAATCAAACAGGAAGAAAAACAACGGTAGGGGTGATTTTAATGCCTATGAAATTAGAGGTCGGAGATATTGTTGAACTAAAGAAACAGCATCCCTGCGGGAATAAAAATTTTGAAATTTTGAGAACAGGGGCTGATTTTAGAATAAAATGCCTGGGCTGTGAAAAACAAATCTGGCTCTCCAGACCTATGCTGGAAAAAAGGATACGGAAAATAATAAAGGATAAAGATGATTAGTTTTAAATAGAAAGAGAGTGATCGACGGATCACTCTCTTTTCGTTATAAGGGGAAGATTGGAATGGATAAAAATAATATGTTGCTATGGGGCTATTCAATTATAGGATTGCCTGTGAATTAGATTAATATACATGATAAACATACAAAAATATAATTTGCAAATAATGTAATCAAATGATATAATCATAAGATAGTCATTTCTCTGCCCTGTATAAAGCAGGGCCGTTGAGTCCAGAGGGAGGTGTTAAAATGAACAAATATGAGCTGGTATACATTCTAAGACCCGATACTGATGAAGAAGTAAGAACTCAATTATTGGAAAAACTCAGGGGTATAATTGAATCTGAAGGAGAAGTTGAAAACGTCGATGAATGGGGCAACAGGAGATTAGCTTACGAAATTGACAATAATAAAGAAGGATACTATGTTTTAATAAGTTTCAGTTCCAAAACGGAAATTCTGGAAGAACTGAATAGAAACCTGAAGATTGCTGACGAAGCGATAAGACATTTGATTGTCAAGGCGGAAGAATAATATTAAAGGTGGGGGAAAAATGAATAGGGTAATTTTGATTGGACGTCTCGCCAGGGATCCGGAACTGCGTTTTACTACTACCGGAAAGGCCGTGGCTAATTTTAGTGTGGCGGTAAATAGGCATTTTTCCAAAGACGGGGAAGCAGACTTTTTTAATATAGTAGTATGGCAAAAACTTGCGGAAAACTGTGCCAATTATCTTTCAAAGGGTAGATTGGTAGGACTCGAGGGAAGACTGCAAAACAGAAGTTATGAAACGCAGGCGGGAGAAAAACGGTACATTACGGAAATTGTAGCCAACAATGTAAAATTTTTAGATTGGGGCGACGAGAAACAGCAACAGGGAACACCTAAAAAACAAGAACAAGAAGAAGATTTCGAATCCGTAGATATAGATATAAAAGAATTTCAGGCGATGGATGAGGATGAAGACATCCCATTTTAGAGAATAGGAGGAAAAATGTAGTGGGAGATGGCAGAAGAAGGCGCAGACCGAGAAGAAGGATTTGTATTTTCTGCGCTGACAAAACAAAAAAAATCGATTACAAAGATGTGCAACAACTAAAAAGATACGTAACCGACAGGGGTAAAATCTTGCCGAGGAGAATTTCAGGTAATTGTGCAATTCACCAGAGGGAATTAACACGAGCAATCAAAAGATCCAGGCATATAGCCCTGTTACCGTATACAATAGATTAACATATAAAAAACAAATTGAAGGCTGTCCGATATGGACAGCCTTTTTTGATGCACAAAATCAAATCGGTTTCATAAACTTGTTATAGATGCAACCAATATTTGCCATAACCGCTTTATATTATTTAAATAGGCTTAAGGGGGGATTAGGATTTGGACGGATTTTCGGATTCAATAGTCAGACATAAAAAGGGTATTGTTATAGCATTTTTAGTTTTCGCTTTGTTAGGTGGTATCCTTATGTCATGTGTTTCAGTTAATTTTAATATGGTGGATTATCTGCCTCAAAAAGCCCAATCAACACGAACACTGAATGTTATGGAAGAGGAATTTAAAGAGAAAATACCTAATACCAGGGTCATGATAAGAAATGTAACTATAAGGGAGGCTTTGAAGTATAAAGATGAAATTTCAAGAGTAGAGGGGGTTTTATCAGTCAGATGGTTGGATGATATTGTGGGAGAAGATATTCTCACTACTACACCTATCGAATTTATTGATGGCCCTATGTCGGAAGATTATTATAAAAATGGAAGTGCATTGATTGAAATAACGGTGGAAAATGGTTCGGAGGAATTCACAATAGGAAAAATCAGGGAACTAATCGGTGAAGATAATGCAGTAGACGGGCGGTTAATATGGCGGAAACACAGGAACTGTCCACCTCGGAGGTCCTAAAAGCAATGGCCATATTGATACCTGTTATTGTTGTAATACTGATATTTTCCACTTCATCATGGATAGAACTCCTATTATTTCTTATCACCATAGGAGTGGCGGTGGTAATAAATATGGGAACCAATATATTTTTCAGGGATATTTCTTTTATAACCCAAACTGTCAGTCCGGTGCTTCAGTTGGCTGTATCACTTGATTATGCAATTTTTCTGTTGCATGCTTTCAGAGATTATATGAAAAAATTTCAACCGGAGGAAGCTATGAGGCTTGCTATTAAACATGCTTTGCCCGCTGTTACCGCTAGTGCGGTCACAACTCTTATAGGATTTTTGGCTTTGACGGCAATGCGTTTCAGGATAGGTTCGGACTTGGGCATAAATCTGGTTAAGGGGATATTGCTCAGCTTTATTTCGGTGACGGTATTTTTACCCGCGCTCATGCTTTTGCTTTACAAACTCATTGACAAGACAAAACACCGCAGATTGATTCCGGAAATAAGCGGGATGGGCAGAAGAATTATGAGGATGGGGATACCCCTTGTTGTATTGGCCGCAATAGTTGCCATACCCGGTTTTTTTGCCCGGTCAAACACCTGATTTATGTACGGATCCGGTAGTGTTGCAGGAACTCCACGAGCGAAGAGGGATATGAAACTGATTGAAAATGAATTTGGTAGGAAAAACACGCTGGTACTACTGGTACCTAAGGGGGATGTAGGGAAAGAATCGGAATTATGCGAAGATCTCGAAAAAATTCCTCATGTGAAAAGTATAGTGTCCTATGTAACAGCAATAGGAGGGGAAATACCTACCGAATATGTTCCCGAAGATGCAATTAGCCAATTCTACTCAGAAAATTATGCTCGGCTGATTCTCTATACAGATACGGAAGAAGAGGGAGAAGAAGCCTTTGGCACGGTTGAATCAATTTTTGATACAGCTGAAAAATATTATAATACCTGTTTTTTATCTGGACAAAGTGCGGCTTTATACGATATGAAAAACATAGTTTCTGTTGACACAAAACTTGTGAACATAATGGCTGCTATAGGAATATTTATAGTATTGTTACTGACCTTTAAATCATTAACCATACCGCTGTTTTTGCTGTTTTCCATAGAAACAGCCATATAGATAAATCTATCCTATGCCTATTTTACCGGTCAACATCTAAATTTCGTTGGATATCTGGTTATAAACACAGTACAATTGGGGGTTATGGTAGACTATGCCATATTCCTCACAAATCGTTATCTGGCAAACAGGAGGGAGTTGTCGGGAAGGGAAGCAATGAAGGTTACAATAGATAATAACCTGAGGGTAATTTTGATTTCCGCTTCTATATTAGCGACAGCAGGATTTATACTGTTCTTAACATCAACCAACCATATTATCTCGGAATTGGGAATGTTGTTGGGGAGGGGGACAATACTGTCATTTATTATGGTAGTTTGTGTATTGCCTGCCCTGCTTTTATTGTTTGACGGGGCTATCCAAAAAACCACATTGGTGAAGGATGATTTTCACCGGGAAATTGAAGACAGTTGACTATAAACAATTATGGATTTAAAAAGCATATTGTATATATTCAAAAGTCATAGGGGGAATTTGGTATGAAAAGAGTATTATGGCTGACCTTAACATTGATATTGGTATTTATGAGGTTTCCAAATGTATCTGCGGAAGAAATTGCTTCACAGAAAGACGAGGTGGTTTACGGTATATTGAACTTAAACGGCAGTGTAGAAAACATATATGTGGTTAATATATTTGAAGACGACAATATAATAGACTACGGTAATTACAAGGATATAAGAAACATGACCACATCCGAAAAAATCAATCGGGAAGGTGACAAAATAAGCATAAACACTTCTGCCGATAGGCTATACTATGAAGGGACTGTCGAAAAAAAGGAATTACCCTGGAACATAGATATAGAATATATATTGAACGGTAAAAAAATACCGGGCGATGAACTTGCAGGCGGGAGCGGTTTCCTGGAGATAAAAATACTTGTGAATAGAAATGCTGAAATAGACAGTATATTTTTTGAAAACTATGCCCTTCAGATAGCGTTGACACTTAATACAAAATCGGCTTCTAATATAAAGACTGACAGTGCTATTGTGGCTGATGTCTGCAGTAAAAAACATTCCACAGTTTGCTCCCGTTAGGAGACGGGGATGAAATAATATCCTTTGTATCGGACAAAAATGTAAATATATCCAATGTACAGTTTGTATTGAAAACCGGGGAAATAAAAAAACCGGAAATTGACACGGCCCGGGAGGAGCCGGAGGAACCGGGTTTTTGGGAAAAATTATTAGACTTATTCAGGTTAAGTAAATAATTTAATAATATGTTTGAAATTTTGTCAAAAATCTGATTTAATAGTAAGATAGATTGCAAAACTTAAGGAGGAGTATAGATATGGCAACACCAGTACTAAATGCCGAAATTAGAGAGGCTACGGGAAAAGGTGCATCGCGAGAAATCAGAAGAGCCGGAAAAATACCCGGTGTAGTTTACAGCAGGGGTGCAGATACAAAAGAATTATTATTTGATGAAAGGGAAGTGTTGAGGGTACTTTCAACATTTGGTCAAAATGCCAGAATAAGTCTAAATCTTGAAGGTGAAAAAAACTTTGTAATTATTAAGGAACTGCAAAGAGGAATTATCGATAAAAAGGTAATACACATAGATTTTCAAACACTGGATGAAAGTGAAAAAATCAGAATGGTAATGCCTATACAAATAATTAATCGTGAAAATGTTGAAACATCATCACAATTTGTGGAAATGTTCCTTAATGAAATAGAAATTCAAACTTATCCAAGATATTTACCGGATAAAATAGAGCTTGATGCATCCAAATTAAGGGATGTAGAAAATCTAACAGTAGCGGACTTAGATATAGAAGAAAGCGAAAATATTGAAATCCTTGAGGATGAGGACAGACTTATAGCAACCTTGACCATTGTAGAAGATATGGTAGAAGAATTAGAAGAAGAACTGGAAGCAGAATTATTAGAAGAAGAAGAAATAGATGTAGAAGCTGTAGACGAAGAAGAGGAAGACGTAGAAGAAGCAGAAGAAGAAACAGAGGAAGAGGCGGAAGAATAAGCCAAAAAAGCAAAATAATAATTAACTGTATAAATTTCGGCATTGCATTATTTGATGCGGAATTAAATATCAAATATTAGGGAAGATAAGGCATAGTGTTGTGTCTTATCTTTTTTTTATATCTATTGTGAGGGAAAATATTTTGCCCTAGAAATGGTTAAAGTTATTTACCTGCAAAAAATAGTTTAAACTATACCTTTACATACCCTAGGGGGGTATGGTACACTTAAAAATGTGAGGTGGTAATTATGAGGGGTTACTGCAAAAGGAGCGGGTCGGATAAAAAACCGACAGAGGCTTCGATAAAAACCCAAAAATTTATTGTAAGCAGATTAAATCGAATAGAAGGGCAAATAAGGGGTATTAAAAACATGATTGAAAAGGAAACATACTGCGATGATATTATCAATCAGATAGAAGCATCCAGATCCGCCCTTCATTCTGTACAAATTATACTACTGGAAAGTCATATAAAAAATTGTGTTGTAGATCAATTGCAACAAGGGGATACTGATGTAATAGAGGAAATTTTAAAAACAATAAAAAGACTGACCAAATAAGCACAAAAGCACAAAAGCACAAAAGCACAGGGGACGGTTCTTTTTGCTTTTTGAAACTGAAATCAGACGGAATATAGTTGTTTGTCAAGAGGTTAAAAGAATTGGTTGCATCTCGAAAAGCAAAAAGAACCGTCCCCTGTGCTTTTGTGCTTGGAAAGAGAGATGAGAGGTGAATTATAATGAAAATCATTACAAAAACATTGAGTGTTGGAGGTATGACATGTGCCGCATGTTCGTCAAATGTGGAACATAATGTATCCAAGGTTGAAGGGGTAAATAAGGCCACTGCAAATTTGGCTACAAAGAAATTGACAATAGAGTATGACCCGGAACAGACAAGCATAGAACAGCTTGCAGAGGTGGTAGACAAGTTAGGGTTTGAGGTTGAACAGGAAGATTTGAAGAAGGTAACCATACCCGTAGAAGGAATGTCATGAGCGTCCTGCAGTAGTGCCGTGGAGCGTGCACTGGAAAAACTGGAAGGTGTGCAGGACATAAATGTAAACCTTACGACTAAAAAGGCCACCATGAAGTACGATAACAGTATGATAGGAATATCCGAGATTAAAGAGGCCATAGAGGATGCAGGTTTTATGCCGCTGGATTTGGAGGCGGAAATCAAAGAGGACAGAGATGAAATATCAAAAGAGGATAAGGAAATAAGGGCTCTCAAAAAGAGACTTATTATAGCTGCTATATTTACCATACCGCTATTTTATGTTTCCATGGGACATATGGTAGGTATGCCGTTGCCTTGGATTTTCGACCCTGCGCATAATCCGTTAAATTTTGCATTGGCACAGATGTTTTTAACTATACCCGTAATGTTGGCCGGATATAAGTTTTATACAGTAGGATATAAAACACTGTTCAGAGGCAGTCCCAATATGGATTCCCTGGTGGCAATAGCAACAAGTGCGGCATTTATATACGGTGTCTATGCAGTTATAAAAATAATTGGCGGGGATGCCGAGATGACCGCGGAATTATATTTTGAATCGGTGGGAGTCATAATAACCTTGATAATGTTGGGCAGGTATCTGGAGTCGGTGTCCAAGGGAAAAACGTCGGAGGCTATTAAGGCATTGATGGGGTTACAACCTAAAGAAGCAACAGTTATACAGGATGGACAGGAGGTTAAAATCCCTATAGAAGAGGTAGAAGTAGGACATATTATAGTTGTAAAACCGGGGGAAAGAATACCGGTGGACGGCGTGGTGACAGGCGGGTACACATCTGTAGATGAATCCATGTTGACAGGGGAAAGTATTCCCGTTGAAAAAAGCGAGGGCGACAGAGTTACAGGCGGAAGTATAAATAAAAACGGAACCATAACATTTGAAACCAAGACAATAGGCAAGGATACCGTATTAGCCCAAATAATAAAGCTGGTGGAAGATGCACAAGGTTCAAAAGCGCCGATTGCAAGGATGGCGGATATAATTGCAAGATATTTTGTACCTACGGTTATTATAATTGCCGTTGTATCCTCCGGATTATGGTATGCAACGGGAAGATCACTGGAATTTGTTTTAACTATATTTGTATCGGTATTGATTATTGCCTGTCCTTGTGCTCTGGGATTAGCCACACCTACGGCTATTATGGTTGGTACCGGTAGGGGTGCGGAATTCGGGGTACTGATTAAGGGTGGAGAAGCATTAGAAATTGCTCACAAAGTAGATTCCGTGATATTGGATAAAACGGGCACCATCACAGAAGGTAGACCCGAGGTAACTGATATAGTCACCGGACAAGGTATATCGGAAGATGAACTCCTGGCGATTGCAGCATCGGCGGAGAAAACCTCGGAACATCCGTTGGGCGAAGCTATTGTGAGAGCGGGAGAGGAAAAAAACCTGGAATCGAAAGAAGTGGAACAATTCTTGGCTATCCCGGGACATGGAATAGAAGTTGTTATCGAAAACAAGAATATATTGCTGGGAAACAAAAAACTAATGACGGACAAGGATATAGAAATTACCCTGCAGGACGAATCCGACAGGTTGGCTATAGAAGGGAAAACCCCTATGTATATAGCTATAGACGGAAAATTGATGGGTATAATTGCCGTGGCGGATGTCCTGAAAGAAAGCAGCGAGGATGCTATAAAAGCCCTTCACAAAATGGGTATAGAAGTTATAATGATAACCGGAGATAATAAGAGGACAGCCGAAGCTATAGCCAAACAAATAGGTATTGATATGATACTGGCGGAGGTACTGCCTGAGGATAAGGCGGATGAAATTAAAAAACTTCAGGGACAGGGAAAAAAGGTTGCAATGGTAGGAGACGGTATCAATGATGCACCTGCACTTGCCCAGGCCGATATCGGTATAGCGATAGGTTCGGGTACCGATGTTGCCATGGAGTCTGCTGATATAGTGCTCATGAAGAGTGATTTGATGGATGTTGTTACCGCAATCGAATTGAGTAAGAAAACCATTGTAAATATTAAGCAGAACCTGTTTTGGGCATTCGGTTATAATACACTGGGTATTCCAATCGCGGCCGGGGCTTTATACTTGTTAGGAGGACCGCTTTTGAATCCGATGATAGGAGCGGTTGCTATGGCCCTGAGTTCTGTTTCCGTTGTATCTAACGCATTGAGGTTGAGAAACTTCAGACCGTCGCATTCAATATAAAAAGTTCGAAATAATTAGAATGGCAATATACTTCGGTTTATTGGAATATTTCGAACACAGACGGGTTTATATAATCATGAACAAATTTATATAATAATAAAGGGAGACCTGAGGTCTCCCTTATAATTTTTTGTTTCTGTTTAAATACTTTGCCCTGTCTTTCAAATGTTGATCATAGGTTTCGTTAAATACATGTCCGTCTTCTTCCGGGCTCAGTACATAGTATAGATAATTATGTTTTTCGGGATACAAGGCTGCTTTTATAGATGCTTTTCCCGGTGACGCAATGGGTCCCGGGGGCAATCCGTTTTCGGTATATGTGTTAAACGGACCGGGTTTGTCTAATTCCGATTGGTATATTGCCGTCTTATGTTCTTTCCCTTCCCCTTCGGCATATATGACGGTTGCATCAATCTGC
Organism: uncultured Alkaliphilus sp.; assembly: GCA_964406195.1. Lineage (GTDB taxonomy): Bacteria > Bacillota > Clostridia > Peptostreptococcales > Natronincolaceae > JAAZJW01. The sequence continues at coordinate 13,920 of CAYOQX010000005.1, forward strand.
AGAGGCATGTCCCTTTCCAGCCTATTGTAGATAACACTGCTTATGGTCGCTCTTTCGTCATTGTGTTTTGCTTCACGTTCTATTAAGGACGCTACAGTCAACACCTCATGTTTTGAGAGTCCCAACTTTTCTGCTCTTTTTATATATTTCTTTGTAAAAACATTATCCATTGCCTGTGCAAGTCTGGCGACTATATCATCTGCAGTCTGTTTTTTGGTGAAATAATATGTGTCCGGGCATAGGTATCCTTCCAGCTCGAAGTACAGATCCGCTGTGTCAAAGTTATAATTGGTGTTAAAATATTTTTCCGTGGCTTCAATAAATTCTTCCTTGGTTCCGAGTCCCAATTTTTCTACTTTTTGTGCTATTTGGTAGAGGGTAAATCCCTCAGGTATGGTTAATACAATATTTTCATCTTTGATACCCTTTTCCAACAATGCAAAAACATCGTCAAGGGTCAGGTCGGATGATATTAAATAAGTGCCGGGTTTAACTTTTTGGTCAATCTCTATTTTTTTAGCCTGATGGCGAAACCAGATTCTGCTCCTGATTACCCCTTTGTCGAACAACACATTAGAGACATAATTTAATGAGGCACCTTCGGGAACCGTTACTTCAATGTCGTCTGAATTAGCAACGGTGGAAAGATAGGAAGGTATGAACAGTAAAGAGGCTGTGCCCAGTATGATGACAATTGCCAATACATATAAAAACCTTTTCATTTTATTACTCTCCCAACTCAGATATTTGCCGAAATTGAGCTATTCATAATTTGATTTTAGAACTTATATACTATTTTAACATTTTATTCGACAAATTTCATTAACAATTGATTCTAAAAATAAAAACACGGCAACCATAATGGAGCAATTTGCATTTTTCGGGACATTTTTTAGATTTCCAACAAATAATACCTATTTCCCGGGAAATATAGCAGGATTTTTACATGGAAGTGTAGAATTGTCATATCAGAATACCATTGTTGGGAGGAAATCTGAATGATTCGAACATTTATTAATGTTATTTTTCTAGGATTAATTGTTGTGCCTATATTTATTTTGTTTGCAGCTTTGTACCAGAATTTAATAGAAGTATCAAGGCCGAAACAAAAAAACAGACAGAGAAGCTACGAGACGCAATCCTATTATACAAGGCCGAAAGAAACTATGTCAGTAAGATACAAGGCCGCAGAATAGCATAATCCCCTAAATAAAAGGTATAGACCATTTTGTTTTGAACAATGTACATGGGTTTTGAATAATATAATTTACATAGGGCAAAATAAAAGATAGGTCGGTTCGTTTTTGAAGGTTGGTGGTATTTGTGGGTAGGGAGTTAAAATGTCATATATGCAATAATAAGGGCAACAATGGAATTGTTTTATTAAACAAACGCATATGCAGGGAATGCGAGTTGGAATTGACAAAGGCCTTTGTGGGAGAACCTGAATATGAGGGGTTTAAGGAAAAAATCAAAAATATTTGGAGAGACTTTCATAAAAATGTAAATACAGAAATATGTTAGTGTAATCAGCAATGGGATTTCTTTTAAGAAATCCCATTGCCAATGTTTGAATCTAAAATGAAATTGTAAAAATGTCGGCCTGTTTGCAATCAATAGTTTTCAGGTCTTTTTGTATTGTTTGCAAATATTTTTTCTTTTTCGCGTTTTATTTGCTCCATGGAGATAGAAAGCATTTGTGAAATTTCCTCATCTGATTTTCTGTCATTGTAGATTAAAAGAAACTCTTTTAAACTGGTTGCTTTGTCTTCTCTCATTGGATTAACACCGTCCTAAATTTTATAAACCTTTTATAAATGCCGACTTGAATGTGGAAAAGTTTGCATATTATTTTATGAAATTTTATTGTACGAAAATAGGTCATATAGACTGCAGTAATAGTATTGCTATAAAACGGATATTTTATACATTAAAAATAAAGGTTTTTACAAACACTTCGGATAAACTGAACCATTCTTTGAAACGATATGGAAAAAAATGCGGTCTATATAATTAAAAAAGATAGAAAAAAGAGTAGATAAATATGTTAAAATGTTATTGATACACTTATTGATATTTGCAATATAATAATTATATATAAATTGAAGTAACAGCTACAGAGGGGTGAGCAGGTGCAAAAAGGAATATTTATTACTATAGAGGGTCTGGACGGTTCCGGAAAATCTACACAGATTCCCTACATAAGGGATTTTCTGGAAGAAAGGGGTTATGATGTATTGCTAACCAGGGAGCCGGGAGGCACAACTATAGGGGAGAAGATCAGGGAATTACTTCTGGATAAAAATCACGGTGAAATGTCGGCTGCGGCGGAAGCATTATTATATGCAGCCTCCAGAGCTCAACATGTGACGGAGCTTATTCTTCCGGCTCTTGAGAAAGGAAAGATTGTATTATGTGACAGATTTGTGGACTCAAGTATAGCCTACCAGGGAGCGGGAAGGCAGCTGGATTTGGGGTCCGTAATAGATATCAACAGGTTTGCTACATGTGGACTGGAACCGGATTTTACTATATTATTAGACATAAAGCCGGAAATGAGTCTGAACAGAGTAAAGATTACAAAAGAGGCGGATAGATTGGAGCAGGAAAAAATAGACTTTTACGAAAGGGTTTACAAGGGCTACAGGGATCTTGCCTATATGTACCCGGATCGTATTAAAATTATAGAGGCGGATAAAACTATTGAGGAAATAAGCAGGGAAATAGAGAGCAAACTAAATGCCATCAGGAAGGGGTAATCTTATGAAATTGGTTATTGCTATTGTACATGATGATGATGTGCAAAATCTCATAGGTGATTTGACAGGGAAGGATTTTAGGGTTACTAAATTGGCTACTACGGGGGGATTTTTAAAAGCCGGAAACACTACTCTATTGATAGGAGTCGAGGATGAACAGGTGGATAATGTTGTCAAGATTATTAAAGACAATTGCGAAACCAGAAACCAAACCGTTGCCTCACCGACACCGGTGGCCGGTACGGCGGGAGTTTTTATTCCTTATCCTATCGAGGTCAGAATAGGCGGTGCAACAGTATTTGTTGTAGATGTGGAACAGCATTTAAAACTGTAACGGAAAGTTGGATACGGAGATGGTTTTAAAAAAAGTTACGGGTCAGGAACGGATTATAGAAAAGTTAAAAAAGGCCCTGAAAAATGATCAAATAGCCCACGCCTATTTGTTTGAGGGAGCAAAAGGGTTAGGGAAAGAGAATTTGGCAATTTGGTTGGCCTCTGCATTGGTTTGCGACGGAAGCGGCCAAAATCCCTGCGGAAAATGTAACAGCTGTGCAGAGGTGTCCGATAACAGTCATCCCGATGTTAAAATGATTAAAGAAGATAGAATCATAGGTATTGACCAAATACGCAAACTCATAGGAGAAATACAATTAAAACCTTATAAAGGTAATCGTAAGGTGTATATCATATGTGATGCGGACAAAATGAATAGAGATTCCCAAAATGCTCTGTTGAAAACCCTGGAGGAACCCCCTCTGTACGCCACTTTAATTTTGTTGACATCAAAGGGGGAAAGTTTACTTCCTACAATTATTTCCAGATGTCAAACAATAAAATTGTACCCTGTAGATCCGGAAATTATAAAAAATTATTTGATTGAAAATAAGAAGGTTGATAAAGAACAGGCCCATATGTTGGCGGTTTTTTCAGGGGGTATTATAGGCCGTGCACTTGAACTGTTGGACAATCCGGATTTTTATTACAGGAGGGAAGAGGTTATAGAAACATGCAACAGGTTGGCGGCCCCGGATCTTTTCAGTGTATTGGAACGGATATCATTTTTTGAGGAAAACAGATCATATATAGACGAAATTTTTGATTTAATGATGGGTTGGTACAGGGATTTATTTGTGTACAGTGAAACAAAAAACGTGGGACTTGTGACAAACATAGATAAAAAAGATGAAATATGCCTTCAGGCATCAAATATAGACTTGTCGAAGACCGAGGACATTATTTTTATAATAGAAAAGGCAAAACAAAACCTGAGGGGGAATGTCCGGTTCCATTTAAATATAGAGGTAATGCTTTTAAACATTCAGGAGGTTTTGCTAAATGGTGACAGTGGTAGGGGTGAGATTCAAGAAGGCGGGAAAAATATATTATTTTGATCCGGCTGATATAAATATAAGCAGAGGTAACTTTGTTATTGTGGAAACTATTCGAGGCGTTGAATTTGGGCAGGTTGTAGTCGGACCCAAGCAGGTTCCGGAGGACGATATAGTCAATCCGCTGAAACCTGTTATTCGTGTTGCAACGGAGTCGGATAAAGGACAGCATATAGAAAACAAAATGAAGGAGGGTGAAACCCTGGAGATTTGTGCTGAAAAGGTTCAAAAACATAACTTGGACATGAATTTGGTTGATGTAGAATATACTTTTGATAATAACAAGGTTATATTCTATTTCACCGCCGACGGAAGGGTAGACTTCAGAGAGTTGGTAAAAGACCTGGCTTCCGTTTTCAGAACCAGAATAGAATTGAGACAAATAGGTGTTAGGGATGAGGCAAAAATGCTTGGGGGAGTCGGCACATGCGGCAGATCCCTATGCTGTGCCACCTGGCTCGGTGATTTTGAACCGGTTTCGATTAAAATGGCGAAGGACCAGGGTTTGTCTTTGAATCCGGCCAAGATTTCCGGAATTTGCGGTCGGCTGTTTTGCTGTTTGAAGTATGAACATGATTCATATATACGGACATTGCAAAAAATGCCTAAGGTGGGATCCGTGGTTTCAACCCCTGATGGAAACGGCGTTGTAGTTGAAACCTATGTATTGTTGGAACTCGTAAAGGTCAAAACAAACAACTCGAATAAAAATGGAATTGGTGATAATAATAACGGGGAAGTGCAAATTTATCCCCTGGATGATGTTGCGGAAATTGATGATACCGAAACAAAAGATAAGGAAGAACTGCGGGAAGAATCCAAAGGAGAATTGGAAGAGGAATCGGAACAGGAAACAAAAAACCCGGATGAAATGTAGCGGTAAGACCTCGAACAATATGAAGGAATTCGAAAAATATGTTATGGTTTACTCTTGATTTTTAGGGTTTAGTATGATATTTTAAATATACGGCAAGACATACTTTATTATGTAATTGTGATTAATTTGTCTATAATTATAAAAATACGGAAAGTATTCGGAAAATTTATGCAAAATAAACATGTTATAGGGTTGAAAAAACTTCCCTAAAGATGTATTATTAATATAACATAGATGTATTACCAACAACATATTTGACCGATAGTGACAGCATGTTCGAAAATATAACATGATTTAATAATATATTTACGACCGACAGCATATATTAAGATTGTAGTTACAGTCAAGACAATTGCGGTCAAAATAATCATAGCCAAAAACAATTTTGAATACATATATTCGGTTTTGGATTTTCGGGGTAAGCGGAATAAGGGCGCGGCTTGAACATTGGGAATAATTTTGTATGGAAGTATCCTTTTCCATACTGTTAGCAAAATAAACACTTTAAACAAGCATTAGTTTTTTTAAGTGTGTAAAGCTAATATTAAAAAGAGGAGGAGATATATCTATGGGTAAACTGAAAAGATCAGCGTTGTTCGAAGTATATGAAAGATACGGCGGCACACCAGTTGATTTTGCGGGATGGGAAATGCCGGTAGAGTACGAAGGGTTAGTACCTGAGCACGAAGCAGTAAGAAATGCTGCAGGGGCATTTGACGTATCCCACATGGGGCAAATCAAAGTAACCGGTAAGGATGCGGAAGCATATATCCAGTACATGGTTTCAAATGACCTGAAAGCTGCTGGAGAAAAACAAATAGTATATACACATTTTTGCAGACCTGACGGTACAATGGTAGATGACTTCTTAGTTTATAAATACAATAAAGACCATTATCTGATAATAAACAATGCACTTAATGTGGACAAAGACTATGATTGGATGTTAAAACACAAAGGTGACTTTGATGTAGAAATAGAGAACCTCTCCGATCAATATTCTGCAATAGCATTACAAGGTCCGAAATCAGAAGAAATACTGCAAGAACTTACAGACTTGGATCTTTCAGCAATGAAGCCTTTCCGTTTTGAAGATGATGTTATAGTAAATGGAGCGAAAGCCTTAGTTTCAAGAAACGGTTATACAGGCGAAGATGGATTTGAAATATATCTTGGAAACGATGATGTAGTAGCATTATGGGATAAGATGTTTGAAGTTGGAAAAGATAAGGGATTAAAACCTGCAGGGCTTGGCGCAAGAGACACCCTAAGGTTTGAAGCAAATCTTCCGCTTTATGGAAATGAAATGGGAGACGATTATACTCCATTAGAGTCCAACTTAGGTTTCTTCATAAAGCTTGATAAGGAAGAAGACTTTATAGGTAAAGATGCTTTAATCAAGCAAAAAGAAGAAGGACTGAAGAGAAAAGTTGTAGCATTTGAAGTAAAGGGCAAAGGAATACCGAGACAAGGATATAAAGTTCTGGCTGACGGAAAAGAAATCGGTTTTGTAACCACAGGTTATAAATCTCCAACAGTCGGTAAACTTTTAGGCAAAGCAATGCTGGATATAGATTATACAAAGATTGGCACACCAATTCAAATACAAATCAGAAAAAGAACTGTAGATGCTGAAGTAGTCAGTGCCAGATTTTTAGGTTAATAGAATAGATTGTAATATTTAATTTGATTTCAATTTTCTTTAAATAAAAAATATAAATTTAAGGAGGAGTATATTAATGAAAATTGTAGAAGGAAACCTTTACACAAAAGATCATGAGTGGGTAAAAATTGAAGGAAATGAAGCTTACATAGGAATTTCAGACACTGCGCAAGATTCACTAGGCGATATAGTTTATGTTGAACTACCGGAAATTGACGATGAATTTGACAAAGGTGAAGCATTTGCAGTTGTTGAATCTACAAAGGCAGCAGGGGACGTTTATATGCCAATAGCAGGTAAAGTAATAGAAATAAACGAAGCATTAGATGATGAACCTGAACTTATCAACGAAGATGCTTTTGCTAACTGGATTGCTAAGATAGAAGTATCAGGAGATCCGGATACAGGCGATCTTATGGATGCAGCAGCATATAAGGAATTCTGCGAAAACGAATAAACCCGAGAAACAGAAGACTTATATAATCTTATATGATAAGGAGGGTTAGTATGGCTAATGTTCATCACAAGTATTTACCTACTACAACTGAAGACGAGCAACAGATGCTAAAAGCAATAGGAGTAGATAATATAGAAGAGCTGTATGATGACGTGCCTAAAGAGTTCTTATTAGGCCCGAATGACAAGCTCAACTTGGAAGGACCGCACTCCGAGCTGGAAGTTGCACGTAGAGTAGGAGCACTTGGCAGAAAAAACGTAACTACAGATGAAAAAGTTTGCTTCCTGGGAGCAGGAGCATACGATCACTACATTCCTTCGCTAATTGGACATTTGGCGGGGAGAGGTGAATTCTTCACTGCATATACACCATATCAACCGGAAATAAGTCAAGGTACTCTGCAGACAATATTCGAATTCCAATCCATGATAAGTGAATTAACAGGCATGGATGTAACAAACGCTTCTATGTATGATGGCGGAACCGCGGCTGCTGAAGCTTCTTTCATGGCAACCGAAAACACGAGACGTAACTCCATAATCGTTTCCAAAACAGTTCAACCATCAGTCAGGGAAGTTCTGGCCACATATCTCAACATAAGGGATATAGAGCTGGTGGAAATTGATATGGCGGACGGAGTAACTGATATAGATAAGCTTAAGGCAGCACTCGGGGACGATACTGCCGGTGTTATTGTTCAAAATCCTAACTTCTTCGGTATTATCGAAGATATGACGGAGATTGAAAAATTAACACATGATAACAAATCACTACTTATTAACTATGTAGATCCTATTTCTCTGGGAGTACTAAAAAGCCCCGGCGAAATTGGTGCAGATATAGCGATTGGCGATGCACAGCCTTTAGGTAATCCTTTAAAATATGGCGGCTCTTACTTAGGATTCTTCTCATCTACTAAGAAACTTGTAAGAAGGATGCCCGGTAGGATAGTAGGGCAGTCCGTAGACGTAGATGGCAAGAGAGGATTCGTCCTTACACTACAAGCGAGAGAACAACATATCAGAAGGTTTAAGGCGACTTCAAACATTTGTTCAAACCAAGGTTTAATAGCTCTCATGGTAGGTATGTATTTATCTACAATGGGTAAAGAAGGAATAAGAGAAGTAGCTGAACAATGTGCACAAAAAGCACATTATGCATACAATCAAATCATAAAAGGTGGCAAGTTTAAACCTCTATTTGACAAACCGTTCTTCAGAGAATTCGCAGTAACAAGCGATGTAGACAGTGCCAAGGTTAATGAAGAATTATTCAAGAATGACATTCTTGGCGGATACAGACTGTCAGAAAAATATGAAGAACTTGAAAATGCCCTACTAATCGCTGTGACAGAAAAGAGAACCAAAGAAGAGATCGACAAATTAGCCAGTGTAATGGAAGGGGTGATATAGTGATTACTGATTACAATAAACTAATAATCGAGGTTTCTAAAGAAGGAAGAAAAGCATACGACTTACCTGAATGTGATGTTGAGGAAGTAGCCCTCGATAGCATAATCCCAAGCGAATATTTAAGCGATAGAGAACTGGGATTGCCTGAGGTAAGCGAAATAGATGTAATTAGGCACTATACCAACCTATCTAATAAAAACTTTGGGGTAGACACAGGTTTCTATCCATTAGGATCCTGTACTATGAAATATAATCCTAAAATAAACGAAGACATGGCAGCACTTCCCGGGTTTACAAACATTCACCCGCTTCAACCTGAAGAAACTGCACAGGGAGCTCTAGAGCTCATGTACGGTTTGGATGAAATGTTGTCAGAAGTAGCGGGCATGAGCAGAATGACCCTTCAACCTGCAGCAGGTGCACATGGTGAGCTTACAGGAATAATGGTAATAAAGGCTTATCATAGAAAGAGGGGGGACTATGACAGAACTAAGATCATAGTACCGGATGCTGCTCACGGAACCAACCCTGCTACAGCAGCTGTTGCCGGATTCGATATTATAGAAATAAAATCAGCTGAAGATGGATCAGTAGATATAGATGCTTTAAAAGCTGTGTTGGGGGACGATACGGCGGGATTGATGTTAACAAACCCAAGTACTCTTGGATTGTTTGAAAGAAACATCAAAGAAGTTGCAGACTTAGTTCATGAAGCCGGTGGACTGTTATACTATGACGGTGCTAACATAAATGCTATTATGGGTGTTGTAAGGCCTGGAGATATGGGCTTTGACGTTTGTCATTATAACCTACATAAGACAATGTCCACACCTCATGGTGGCGGAGGACCGGGTAGTGGAGCAGTAGGCGTTGTAGATCACTTAGTACCTTTCCTTCCTTCTCCATTGATTGAGAAAGACGGAGACAAATACTATTTGGACTATGACAGACCTGATTCTATCGGTAGAGTAGTAGATTTCTATGGAAACTTTGACGTGCTGGTCAAAGCATATTCATACATATATGCAATGGGACCAAAACTTAGAGAAGCAAGTCAAAGGGCAGTGCTTAATGCAAACTATCTATCGGTCAATTTGAAAGAAAAATATGACCTTCCATATGATAGAATATGCATGCATGAGTTTGTGCTTAACGCACTCAGAAAAGGCATTGCGGATGATGTAACTACCTTAGATATCGCAAAACGTCTGTTGGACTACGGATTCCATCCACCGACAGTATACTTCCCACTTATAGTGCCTGAAGCAATAATGGTGGAGCCGACAGAAACAGAAGCTAAGGAAACCTTAGATTCTTTCATAGAAGCCATGAACAAAATAGCAGATGAAGCTGCAGAAGATTCCAGCATATTGAAAGAAGCTCCTCATGATACTGTAGTAAGAAGAATTGACGAGCGAAAAGCAGCTAAAGATCTGATATTGAAATGGCAAGACGCAGAATAAAACACAATAAATAAAATACAATATAAAGTTGTGTTCAGGTAGGGCTTTGGCTCTACCTGAATACTGATTTTATCTTCGATGTTTGGAAAATTTAACAAACATCAGAAAATCAAGTCATCAGAATTAAGCCGTAAACTAGTGTAAAAGGATTAAATAAGGAGGAAAACAATGTTTGGACAAGATGGAAATTTTGAAAAAGCGTTGGATGAAAGCATAGTTGCATCCATAAAAGATAGAATTGAAAATGCTTGCGAAACTTGAGACCCTAAAGCTGTCATAGCGGCCGCCTGGGGCGTCAAGGAAAAATTTGATCCAAGTCAAGCAGATGCAATAACAGAATATCTCGAAGGTATAGAAGATACTGAATTTACAGTATCCTCCGGTGAAGAAGTAAAATTCTTAAGAGGCGGAGTAAGAGCAAAGGGCGACGATGCGACTTTAATCTATAGATACCAAGTAACAAAGCACAATTTATAAATAAAACCTACCCTCTGTTATGTACATAGCAGAGGGTTTTTTACTAGGTAGGACGGGAGAGAACCATAATATGGACCTGAATATATTATCTTTGGGCAGATGCAAATACGAAAATACTCTGGCCGTACAACATGATATCTTGGAAAAGAGGCAAAAAGGGAAGATATCGGATACTTTGATAATAGTCGAACACCCTCCGGTCATTACACTGGGAAGACATGCCGTACAGTCAAATATAGTGGCTTCAGAAGAGTACTTGAACAGTCAAGGGGTGTCTGTCTATCAAACGGATAGGGGTGGAGATGTAACCTATCATGGATATGGACAGATAGTAGGGTATCCTATTGTCAATCTGAGGGATAAAAAAACAGGTATTAAAAAATTTGTTGGAAATATAGAAAATACATTTATAGATTTACTAAAAAATGAATTTGGAATAAAAGCCGGTAAAAATGATGAGCATACCGGTGTTTGGGTAGGCGATGAAAAAATAGTTGCGATTGGCTTATCGATAAAACAGAGGGTCACTATGCACGGGTTTGCGTTTAATGTAAATACAAACCTGGACCATTTTAAATTGATAGTACCCTGTGGTATAGTAGACAAAGGTGTTACGTCTGTGGAAAAAATTACAGGTGTTACCGCGGACTTTGAAAATATAAATAAATTAACCATAGATTACATATGTAAAAACTTGGACTATGATGGATATAAAATGATAGGCGGTGAAGGTAAATGGCTGTAAAAAGAAAACCTGAATGGCTCAAACTGGATATGTCGCAGGGTCGCGGTTTGGACTATGTGGAGGATGTACTTAAGAGATATTCTTTAAACACGGTATGTGAAGAAGCGAACTGTCCAAACAGGATGGAATGTTTCAGCAGAAAAACTGCAACCTTTATGATATTAGGGAAAGAATGTTCAAGAAATTGTAGATTTTGCAACGTTTCACATGGAACGTTAGAAAAGGTAAACCCGAAGGAACCGGAAAATCTGGCAAGTGCGGCGGTGGAAATGGGCTTAAAACATGTAGTGATCACCACGGTTACCAGGGATGACCTTCCGGATGGGGGAGCAGGGCATTTTGCAAAGGTTGTGGATGCTATCAGATCTAAAGACAGCAGTATTACTATAGAATTGCTTATATCTGATTTAAAGGGGCGAAAAGAAGATATTAAAACCATAGTGGATGCCAAACCGGAAATTATTAACCACAATGTAGAAACAGTGCCCAGACTGTACAGTGAAATCAGGCCTATGGCCATATACGAAAGATCCTTGGATGTTTTAAAACAGGTAAAAGAAATGGATGATACAATATTAACCAAGTCCGGAATGATGATGGGACTCGGCGAGAAGGAAGAAGAAGTAATAGAGGTAATGAAGGATCTGAGAAATATAGATTGTGACTTTTTAACCTTAGGTCAATATCTGAGGCCCAGCGAAAAACATTATCCTGTAATAGAATATGTTACACCTGAAACATTTAAGAGATATGAAACAAAAGCAAAAGAACTCGGTTTTAAATTTATAGCCTCAGGCCCCTTTGTTAGAAGTTCATACAAAGCGGCGGATGCTATGGATGCCATCTAGATTCAAAACAACAACGGGCGACTCTACAGTCGCCCTTATTATATGCCCATCTATACCTGTTTTAAATTTTCTTTAGCAGATTAGCCATTTCAATAGCGGAAACAGCAGCACCGTAACCTTTGTTACCCGCCTTGGTACCGGCTCTTTCTATTGCCTGCTCTATAGTATCCGTGGTAAGTATACCGAATATTACAGGAAGTTCGGTATCAAGGGAAACATTGGCGATCCCTTTAGTAACTTCATTGGATACATAATCAAAATGGGGTGTAGCACCTCTTATGACGGCGCCGAGGCATATTATAGCATCATATTTTTCGGTTTTGGCCATTTTTTTTGCTACAAGGGGAATTTCAAAGGCACCCGGAACCCACGTAATTTCAATATCTTCTTCGTCCGCACCATGACGCTTTAGAGCATCCAGTGCCCCCGATAGAAGTTTATCCCCAATAAACTCATTAAATCTTCCGACGATAATACCGAATTTTAACTTTTCCGAAATTAATTTACCTTCAAAAACCTTCATTATTCATCAACCCCCTCGATATTTAACATGTGTCCCAATTTTTCCTGCTTTGTTTTCAAATAGCAGATATTATGTTTATTGCAATCTGTTTGAATAGGAACCCTTTCAACAATTTCCATTCCGTAACCGTTCAGTCCAGACAATTTTTTAGGATTATTGGTCATTAACCTGATTTTCTTAATGCCCAGCTCGGTTAATATTTGGGCACCTATACCGTAGTCTCTCATATCACTGGGAAAACCCAGAGCCAGGTTTGCTTCCACTGTATCCATACCTTCATCCTGCAGAGCATAGGCCTTTAATTTATTGATTAATCCAATACCCCTGCCTTCTTGGCGCATATAGACCAGTACTCCTCTGCCTTCTTCATTAATCTGCTTTAATGCGGAAGCACATTGATTACCGCAATCACAGCGCAGAGAGCCGAAAGCATCACCTGTCAGGCATTCGGAATGAACCCGTACTAAAACCGGTTCCCCATTGGACACATCACCCTTAACCAGGGCAACGTGATGTTCCCCGCTTAGATTATTTTCATAGCCTACAATAGTAAAAGCGCCGTATTTTGTAGGTAGCTCCGCATCGGTTATACGATTGACAAGCATTTCATGCCTTCTTCTGTAAGCGATTAAATCGGCTATGGTGACTATTTTTAAATTATGTTTCTTTACAAATTCCATGAGTTCCGGAACCCTTGCCATCGTTCCATCCTCGTCCATTACCTCGCAAATTACACCGGCGGGATACAGACCTGCAAGTTTTGCCAAATCCACAGCGGCTTCCGTATGGCCGGTTCTTCTCAATACACCGCCTTTTTTTGCTTCCAACGGAAATATATGTCCCGGTCTTTTAAAATCCGAAGGCTTCGCATCCGGGTCCAAAACCTTTTGGACAGTAAGCGCCCTTTCATGGGCTGATATTCCCGTGGCGGTTTCCACGGCATCGATAGATACCGTAAAAGCGGTTCCAAACTCGTCTGTATTATGTTCTACCATCTGGGGAATATCCAATTCTTTCAATCTAAATCCGTCGATGGGCATGCACACCAGGCCCCGACCGTACTTGGTCATAAAATTAACGGCTTCCGGCGTTACTTTTTCAGCCGCCATTAAGAGGTCCCCTTCATTCTCCCGGTCCTCATCATCCACTACTACTATAATCTTGCCTTGTTTGATATCTTCAATGGCTTCCTCAATAGTGTTAAATTTATACACGTCCTATTTCACTCCTTTTTATAAACAAATCATGTCTGTTTTAAATCCTGCATGGCAGGCACACAAGCTTGCTCCACGAACCTATAAAAAACCGTGTTCACCTAAAAACTCCATATCAATATTGGATTCGGGAGGGTTATCTTCCTTAAGGGACAAAAATCTTTCTATATACTTTCCAATCATATCTACCTCAAGGTTAACCTGATCCCCTATATTTTTTTCAAGTAATGTTGTTACTTCATCAGTATGGGGGATAATAGATACTTTAAAACATTCATTGTCCAGGTAAGCAACCGTAAGGCTTATCCCATCGACGGCTATAGAACCCTTGTTTATTATATATTTTAAAATATCCGGTGAGGCATTTATTGAAACCCATGTGGCGTTATCTTCCTGTCGAAAACCTTCTATGGTTCCCGTACCGTCTATATGGCCGCTTACGATATGTCCGCCCAAGCGATCGCCCAGTCTTAAGGACCTTTCCAGGTTGACCTTGTCTCCCGGGGACAAATTGCCCAAATTGCTTCTGCGCATTGTTTCCGCCATAACATCTACTTCAAATCCGTCGGAGGTAAAAGATGTTACGGTAAGGCATACACCGTTGGTTGCAATGCTGTCGCCCAGCTTGACGTCTCCCAATACTTCCTTGGCCCTGATGGCAATCGTTGCGGATTTCGGACCTTTGTTAATAGATTCAATTACCCCTACTTCTTCTACAAGTCCCGTAAACAAAGGCTATCCCTCCTTCCTTACATAGGCTTCTATCATTACATCATCCCCGAATTTGCGGATACTTGTGTCATTAAGATATATTGCATCTTTTATATAAGGAATACCTTCCCCGCCAACCGGAGTTTTGGATGAATCACCGCCTATTATTTTTGGTGCCGTAAACGAAATTACTTTATCTACAATTCTCTCTTGAAGGGCTGAATAATTTAAACTGCTTCCGCCTTCCAAGAGAACACTGTCAATTTTATTTTCCCCCAAGGCCCTCATTAAATATGATAAATCTACTTTACTATTTTCAGACGGTGTGATTATAATTTCCGCACCTGTTTTTTCGATGTTTTTTAATTTTTCACTGTCGGCGGCATCGGTTGTTGCAACAACGGTTTTTGTGTTTTCATCACATTGGAGGACCTTTGCATTTAAGGGTATGCTACCCTTTGTATCCACAATTATTCTGATTGGATTCCTACCGTTAAAATTCTCCAATCTGGTCGTAAGCAGCGGATCGTCCGCCAAAACCGTTCCTATTCCAACCATTATAGCAGAATGTTCATGGCGCAGCCTGTGAACATACTCTCTGGATTCCTGATTAGTGATCCAGCGGGAATCCCCGGTAAAAGTTGCTATTTTGCCGTCCAGTGTCATAGCGGTCTTAAGTGTGCAGAAGGGAAGATCCGTTGTAATAAATTTTATGAAAATTTCATTCAGTTTTTTAGCCTTGTCTTCCAGTATGCCCGTCACAACCTCTATGCCGTTCTCCCTTAAAATTTTGATTCCCCTACCGGCCACAAGCGGGTTGGGATCCTCCATGGCAATTACAACCTTTTTAATTTCTTTTTCCATAATAGACTCTACGCAGGGAGGAGTCTTGCCAAAATGGGAACAGGGTTCCAATGTAACATACATGGTGGCTCCCGCAACGGATTCTACAGCATCATTTAAAGCATTAATTTCCGCATGAGCATCGCCATATTTTTCATGATAACCTTCACTGATAATTTTGTTGTCCTTAACTATTACAGCCCCAACCAATGGGTTTGGGTTTACATATCCGGCACCGAGCTTTGCTAAATCCAGTGCTCGGGCCATATATAAAGAATCCATAAATTCACCCCGATTATATTTGACCTGCCGCCGGTTTGCTGTACAAAACGGGTTTGGTCATAAAATAAGGCCCTGATAAAATTTATCAGGGCCTGTCTAAACTATTTAATAGTACTATATTACATAGTGTCTTGGGATATAATAATTTTCCTTCTCCCGTCCAGACTTTTACTGTCGGTACTGGAATTACACCAGTTCAGTCAAAATAGACTCGCGGACTTTACCGCCGGTGGGGACTCTCACCCTGCCCTGAAGGACCTTTAATATTTGTTTGTAACCTAATATTAACATTATTTTAATACAGAGTCAATAAGGGCCGACAAAAAAACCCGGCCTGGCATAAAAATTGATCTTGTAATATAATGTAATGTGTCTGAAAGATGGAAGGAGGTACAATTTTTTATGTCGAAAAACTTGTTTAGAAAAGAATTGGATTTATTAAGACCGTATATTCCCGGAAAACCTATTGAAGAGGTGC